>NZ_JBFUBU010000019.1:0-133783 GCF_056405595.1 Polaromonas sp. P1_G1 | reverse complement strand
AACCTGCGGTGCTCGAGCCAAGCGGGGTCTGGCTAAACTCGCCTTCGGCTCAAACAACGCCAGCCCTGATCCGCTTGTCTCTGCGCTCCTCGGCCCAGCCAGGACGGGGCAATCGGGAACGGGAACAGAAGAAAAAAATACCAAAGAACAAACCAAGACAAACAAGGACACGCCACGGCGTGTCCTTGTTTCTTCAAGTATTGGGTATTCCTATCCCCACCCCTTGTGGATGCGCCGAGGAGCGCAGGGCCAGACGGATCAGGGATCGCGTTGTTTGAGCGAAGCGCAGCGTAGCGAGTTTAGCGAGACCCCGGCTGGACCGAGCACCGCAGGTTGCCCGCAGCGAAGCGGAGGGACGCAGCAACCAGGGTCGCCTTTTCTTTGCTTACTTTCTTTTGGCGAAGCAAAAGAAAGTGAGTCGCATGCCGGGCGACCCCGGCCAACCGCCCTCAGAAAAGAGCACACCGCCGGAGCAAGAACAGGTCAGGTAGGGGGAGGAACCACCCCATGAACCTCTCCGAACCGTTCGTCCGCCGCCCGGTAGCAACAGTCCTGTTAACCATAGGCCTGGCCCTCGCCGGCATAGGCGCCTTCTTCGTCCTACCGGTGTCGCCACTTCCGCAAGTCGACTTCCCGGTGATCTCGGTCAGTGCCTCGCTGCCGGGCGCCAGCCCTTCGACCATGGCCAGCAGTGTGGCCACGCCGCTGGAACGGCGCCTCGGGGTGATCGCGGGCGTCAATGAGATGACGTCGAACAGCGGCAGCGGCTCGACGCGCATCAGCCTGCAGTTCGACCTCAACCGCAAGATCGACTCGGCCGCGCGCGAGGTGCAGGCGGCCATCAACGCCTCGCGGGCCGACCTGCCGGCCACCTTGCGCAGCAACCCGACCTACCGCAAGGCCAACCCGGCCTCGGCGCCGGTCATCATCCTGGCGCTCACGTCCAAGACACGTTCGCCGGGCCAGATTTACGACGAGGTCTCCAACCTCGTGCAGCAGAAAATCGCCCAGGTGCCGGGCGTGGGCGACGTCGAGCTCGGCGGCGGCTCGCTGCCCGCGGTGCGGGTGGAGCTCAATCCCTTCTCGCTGAACCGCTACGGCGTGAGCTCGGAAGACGTGCGCGCCGCGCTGCAGGCCTCCAATGCCAACCGGCCGCGCGGCGCCATCGAGGGCAACGGCCAGCGCTTCCAGATCTACACCGGCGCCAGCACCGCCAGCGGCGGGCGCCGCGCCGCCGACTACCAGGACCTGATCGTGGCCTGGCGCAACAACGCGTCGATACGCCTGCGCGACGTGGCCGACGTGCAGGACGGCGTGGAGAACATCAACACCCTGGGCCTTTTCAACGGCGAGCCGGCCGTGATTGTGCTGGTCACGCGCCAGCCGGCCGCCAACGTGATCGAAACCGTCGACGGCGTGCGCGACCTGCTGCCCGAGCTGCAGGCCCAGCTGCCGCAGGACGTGCGCCTGCAGGTCGCCTCCGACAGCACCAACTCGATACGCTCTTCGCTGCATGAGATCGAGATCACGCTGGTCATCTCCATCGTGCTGGTGGTGCTGGTGGTCAGCGCCTTTTTGCGCAGCGCGCGCGCCACCATCATCCCGGCAGTGGCCACGGTGGTGTCGCTGCTGGGCACCTTCGGCGTGATGTACCTGCTGGGGTTTTCGCTCAACAACCTGAGCCTGATGGCGCTCACGGTGGCCACCGGCTTTGTCGTCGACGACGCCATCGTGGTGCTGGAGAATACCAGCCGCCACATCGAGGCCGGCATGGACCGCTTCAAGGCCGCGCTGCTGGGCGCGCGCGAGGTCGGCTTTACCGTGCTGTCCATCAGCCTGTCGCTGGTGGCGGTGTTCATTCCGCTGCTCTTCATGGGCGGGCAGGTCGGCCGGCTGTTCCGCGAGTTCGCCGTCACGCTCTCGGCGGCGGTGCTGATCTCCCTGCTGATCTCGCTGACCACCACGCCCATGATGTGCGCCTGGCTGCTCAAGCCCGACGCGCACAGCAAACCGCCGGGCCGGGTGGCGCGCTGGTTCGATTCGGCCTTCCAGCGCGTGCACCGCAGCTATGAAACCAGCCTGGACTGGGCGCTGCACAGCAAGCTGCTGGTGATGCTGATCCTGGCTGCCGTGGTGGGCCTGAATGTCTACCTCTATGTGAAAGCGCCGAAAGGCTTTTTCCCGCAGCAGGACACCGGCCAGATCAACGGTGGCCTGCGCGCCGACCGCAGCATTTCCTTCCAGGCGCTGCAGGCCAAGCTCAAGCAACTGGTCGACATCATCCGCGCCGACCCGGCGGTGGACACCGTGGTCGGCTTTACCGGCGGCTCGCGCGCCGGCGGCGGCTTCATGTTCATCAACCTCAAGCCGGTCGGCCAGCGCAAGGAAGGCGGCCAGGCCGTGATCGCGCGCCTGCGGCCGCAGCTCGCGCAGGTCACGGGCGTGAGCCTCTTCCTCAACACCGTGCAGGACCTGCGCGGCGGCGGGCGCCAGACCAATTCGACTTACCAGTACACGCTCAAGAGCGACAACGCGGCCGACCTGAGCCGATGGGCCACACGCCTGGCCGAGCAGATGAAACGCCAGGAGGCGCTGACCGACGTCGACACCGACCAGCAGGAAAACGGCGTGGAGACCATGGTCACCGTCGACAAGGAAAGTGCCGCGCGCCTGGGCATCAGCTCGCGCGACGTGGACAACGCGCTCTACAACGGCTTCGGCCAGCGCCAGGTCGCCACGATTTACGCCGAGCTCAACCAGTACCACGTGATCATGGAGGTCGCGCCACGCTACACACGCAGCCCCGAGTCGCTCAAGGACATCTATGTGCCGGCCAAGAATGCCGGCGGCGGCAACACGAGCACCACCAGCACCACGACCACCACCACGGCCTCCAACACATCCTCTTCGGCCACGGCCGGCACCACAAGCACATCAAGCACCTCGACAACGACCGCCACCAGCACCGGAACCACGGGCAGCAGCACCCCCACCATCAGCGCCAACCCCGGCCTGCGCGATTCCTCAAGCGGCAATGTGCTGAGCACCGCCCCCACCACCATGGTGCCGCTGTCGGCGATCGCGCGCTTCAGCGAGAACCCGACGGCCGCCTCCATCAGCCATGACGACGGCGAACTCTCGACCACCATCTCTTACAACCTGGCCGACGGTTCCACCCTGAGCGACGGCGAAGCGGCCGTACGCCAGTCCGAGGCCGACATCCGCATGCCCACCAATGTGCGCGGCAGTTTCTCCGGAACGGCGCGCAGCGCGCAGGAATCGCAGGGCCAGCAGCCGCTGCTGATTCTGGCCGCGCTGGTGGTGATCTACATCGTGCTGGGCATCCTGTACGAAAGCCTGATCCATCCGATCACCGTGCTCTCCACCCTGCCCTCGGCCGGCGTCGGCGCGGTACTGGCGCTGCTGATGTTCAAGCTCGACTTTTCCATCATCGCGCTGATCGGCGTTTTCCTGCTGATAGGCATCGTCAAGAAAAACGCCATCCTGATCATCGACTTCGCGCTCGAGGCCGAGCGCGCGCGCGGCATCTCGGCCATAGAAGCCGTGCGTGAAGCCTGCCTGCTGCGCTTCCGCCCCATCCTCATGACCACGCTGGCCGCCATCCTGGGCGCGCTGCCGCTGGCGATAGGCTTCGGCGAAGGGGCAGAATTGCGCCGGCCGCTGGGCATCGCCATCATCGGCGGGCTGATCGCCAGCCAGCTGCTCACGCTGCTGACCACACCCGTGGTCTACGTGCTGATGGACAAGCTGCGCCGCCGCAGCCCTCTTGAACGCCAGCTCAGCCGCCATCCCGGCGAAGCTGATGCGGTGCCGCAAGTGCAATGATGGACAAACCGCATACCCGTACCCTCTTGCTCCTTCCCCCTCTGGGGGAAGGCAGGGATGGGGGCCGCCCGGCCCACAATCCAACCCCGGCTGAACCATCAAGCGCCGCCGGCCCCCATCCCAACCTTCCCCCAAAGGGGGAAGGAGTGAATTCCTCGCCCCGATATGCAAGACCAAGCCACCTCTAAAGCCAGGACCTTCGCCAAATCCCTTCGCCGGGAGATGACCGACGGCGAGCGCCTGCTATGGCAACGCTTGCGTGGAGAGCAACTGGGCGTCAAGTTCAGGCGCCAGCATCCGGTGGGATCGTATGTGGCTGACTTTGCCTGCCTGGATCCCCAACTGATTGTGGAAGTGGATGGGTCGCAGCATGCCGGTCAGCAGGCCTACGACACGAAGCGCGAGGCTTATTTCAGATCTCTCGGATTTGACGTGCTGCGCTTTCCAGCCAACTTGCCGTTTGCCGATTTGCCGTCGATGGTGCAGGCGATATACAACCGTGTGATTGAGCTGGCCGCAGCGGCCCCCATCCCAACCTTCCCCCAACGGGGGAAGGAGCAGGAACAGCCATGACGAACAAACCGCGCCCCCGGTACGCCGCCTCTTACTCCTTCCCCCTCTGGGGGAAGGCGGGGATGGGGGCTGCCGGCCCACGATTCACAGCCGGCTATCGACTCAAGCGCTGCGTGCCCCCATCCCAACCTTCCCCCAGAGGGGGAAGGAGCCTGAACAAGTGGCCCTGAAAGGCAAAATTTATGCATCACATCCCGAACCCTCATCGCTACATCGCCGCCGCCCTGCTCACACTGCTCGCCACAGGCTGCGCCGTCGGCCCCGACTACAAACTCCCGGCCACCGCCGAGGTCACCAACTTCAAGGAAGCCGAAGGCTGGGTGCCGGCCACACCGGCCGACGCGCTGGAGCGCGGCCCGTGGTGGAGTCTTTTTAAGGACCCGGTGCTGGACCAGCTGCAGGCCCGCGTCGACGTCTCCAACCAGAACGTCGCGCTGGCCGTGGCCGCCTATGCGCAGGCGCGCGCGCTGGTGCGCGAGCAGCGCGCCTCGCTGTTTCCCTCGGTCTCGCTGGACGGCGGTGCCACGCGCTCGCGCGCCAGTGGCAACGTCACCACCGGCAGCACCGGCCGCGTCGGCAACAACTACCAGCTCAGCATAGGCGGCAGCTGGGAGCCCGACGTGTGGGGCCGCCTGGGTCGCGCGGTGGACAGCGCGACCGCGGGCGAACAGGCCAGCGCCGCCGACCTGGCCTCAGCCAAGCTCTCGGCCCAGGGCGAGCTCGCCGCCAATTACTTTTCGCTGCGCCAGACCGATGCGCAAAAGGCGCTGCTCGAAAGCACGCTCACCGGCTACCAGCGCGCGCTGGAGATCACGCAGAACCGCTACACGGCCGGCATCGCCGCCAAAACCGACGTGCTGCAGGCGCAAACCCAGCTCGCCAATGCCCAGGCCGACAACGCCGGCCTGCAGCGCCAGCGCGCCCAGCTTGAACACGCGATCGCCGTGCTGGTCGGCGAAGCGCCCGGCAACTTCAGCCTGCCGCCCGCAACCTGGAACCCGCTGGTGCCCGAAGTGCCGATCGGTGTGCCATCCGCCCTGCTGCAGCGCCGGCCCGACATCGCCGCGGCTGAACGCCGCGTGGCCTCCGCGAATGAACAGATCGGCATCGCCAAAAGCGCCTACTACCCCAGCCTGTCGCTGAGTGCTTCGGCCGGCACGGGTGCCAGCCGCGTGGCCGATTTGTTCAAGGCCTCGAGCAGCGTCTGGTCGCTGGGCCTCTCCGCCGCGCAGCTGATTTTTGATGCCGGCGCTACCGGCGCCCGTGTGGACGGTGCACGCGCCGCGCACGAGCAGGCCGTGGCGCGCTACCGCCAGACCGTGCTGGTCGCCTTCCAGGACGTGGAAGACCAGCTGGCCGCCACCCGCGTGCTGCAGACCCAGCAGGAGCTTCGCCGCCAGGCCTCGGCAGCGGCGGACCAGGTCGAGCAGCAAGTCCTGAATCGCTACCGCAGCGGCCAGGTCGGCTACACCGAAGTCATCACCGCCCAAGCCACGGCCCTCAGCGCACGCCGCGCCCTGGTGCAAGCCATGGCCGACCGCCAGACCACCGCCGTCGCGCTGATCCAGTCGCTGGGCGGCGGCTGGCAGGCGGCGAAATAAAGAGAAGAAAGAAAAAAGCCCGCCGTGCAATCAAGCGCGGCGGGCGGTCTTGAAGCAGCTAAACCCGGCTTAGTGCCAGTTCGCGGCCAGCACAGGCGCCAGTGCCGTTTGCTGCTGGCTCGTCAAAGTCGTCTGCCCCATGGCCGGCGGCGCGAAACCCGCCATAGCCTGCACCAGGTTGTGCACCTGCGTGTCCAGCAGCAGCTTGCCGTCGCCGGCCTTGATCTGCTCGACGTGAGACGCAGTGCCCGTGTACCAGTCCTGCACCACGGTCTTGTCGGCCGTGCCGATGACGCTGACTTCCAGGTCGTAGCCGGCCTGCCGGAACCACAGCTGGCTGGAACTGATATCGCCCTGGAACTGCAGCAGGTCGGGGCTGTAGCCGGCCATGTAGTCCATGTCCACGATGGTGTCCACCCCATCGCCGCGCTGGAATTTGTAGGTGTCCGAGCCTGAGCTACCGGCCAGCAAGTCGTTGCCCGCGCCGCCAGTCAGCACGTTGGCATTGACGTCGCCCGTGAGCGTGTCGTTCATCGCCGTGCCGACCAGGTTCTCGATGCCAAGCAGCGTGTCGGTCCAGACCGTCGTGGTGGCGTTGGCGCTGGTTTCCAGCTCCGCCAGGTCAAAGCGCGCCACGCTCTGGTCGGCCGCCAGGCTGGCGTAGGCCGTGGAGGCATTAAACGCGGTGTTCGACACATAGACCCGCAGGTCCCGGCTGTTACCGGCGCAGTTCGCGTCTCCCCACAGGCTGATCGATTCAATGGCCTGCGCGCTGTCAAGCGTGAGCTCGATGTAGCCCTTTTCGCGCCCCCAGCCCGCCGCGTTGACGTAGGCCACATTGCCGGCTTCGCCCATCTGCTGGTTCCACCCGCCTCCCACGGCGGCATCGGTCAGGGCCACGTTGCTGTTGTACGGGTTGCCCCCTCCATTGACAAAGCCGTCGGCACCAACCGAGCTGCGCAGCCCGGCAGCCACGTCCCGTCCTCCGGCATACACCTTCATCCCGGTCAACCCCAGGTCGCTTCCGTAATGGACATCGGTGTGGTAGATACGGATGTAGCGGCCGGTCGAAGCTATGCCCACAAACGTGCCCGCCATCCGCTCGTCGACCCTGCCCGTCGCCAGGTTGGCATTGATGCCGCCGTTCATGGCGCTGGCGCTATAGTCCGCCGTGTCGATGCCGGCCCTGCCGTCCAATACATCATGGCCCGCGCCGCCCGAGAGTACGTTGTCGTTGGCATCGCCCGTGAGCACGTCCTTCATCGCCGTGCCGATCAGGTTCTCGATGCCAACCAGCGTGTCGGTGCTGGAGGTCATGGCGGGGCTTTCCACCCCCGCAAGGTCGAAGCGCGCGACGTTCTGGTCGGTGGCCAGGCTGGTGTAATTCGTGGAGAGGCTGAACGCGGTGTTCGACACATAGATCCGCAGGTTTTTGCTGTCGATGGCCCAGCCCGCGTCCCCCCACAGGCGGATCGAGTCAATGGCCTGCGCACTACCCAGGTCCAGTTCGATGTAGGCCTTGGCGCCCCTCACGTAAGCCACATTGCCTGCTTCGTCCAGCTTCCCGTTCCAGCCCCCTCCCACGGTGGCATCGGTCAGGGCCCATTTGTTGTTGTAAGCGGCGGTGCCGGCAACGAGGCCGCCGTCGGCGCCTATCGAGCTGCCCAGCCCGAAAGCCACATCCTGGCCCAAGGCGCCGTACACCTTCATCCCGGTCAGTCCCAATTCGTGGCCCTGCGGCCCTTCAACATAGCTGTCGTTGTGATAAATGCGGATGTAGCGCCCGGTCCTTGCCACACCGACATGGGTGCCGGCGGGCCCCTTGATGGCCGTCCCCCGGCCCAGGTCGGCATCAACGCCGCCGGCCATGGGGGTGGAGGTATAACTTACCGTGTCGATACCGGCTCCGCCGTCCAGACGGTCGTTTCCGCCGCTGCCATACAGCACGTTGGCATTGGCATCGCCCGTGAGCGTGTCGTTCATCGCCGAGCCTGCCAGGTTCTCGATGCCGGCCAGCGTGTCGATGCAGGTCGTCGTGGCACTGGTCTCCACCCCCTCCAGGTCGAAGTGCTTCACGTTCTGGTCGGCGGCCAGGCCGGTGTAATTCGTGGAGGTGCTGAACGGGGTGTTCGATACATACATCCGCAGGTTTTTGCTGTCGATGGTCCAGCCCGCGTCCCCCCACAGGCTGATCGAGTCGATCGCCTGCGCGCTTCCCAGGTCCAGCTGGATATAGGCCTTGGCGCCCCCGGCGCCCGTGTTCGCGTAGGCCACCGTGCCTGCGTCGCCTGCCTGGCCGTTCCATCCTCCGCCCACGACGGCATCGGTCAGGGCCACGACGCTGCTGTTCGTGTTGAACAGGCCGTTGGCGTAGCCGTCGGCACCGATCGAACTGTGTAATCCGCGGGCCACATCCTGGCCCCACGCGTCGTACACCTTCATCCCTGTCAGCCCCAATTCGTGGCCCTGCGACCCTTCGACATAACTGTCGTTGTGGTAGATACGGATGTAGCGCCCGGTCGTTCCCGCCATGCCGACATTGGTACCGGCGAACACCTTGACGGCCGTCCTCCGGCCCAGGTCGGCGTTGACGCTGCCGCCAATGGAGATGAACCTGTAGTCCGCCGTGTCGATACCGGCTCCGCCATCCAGCTGGTCGTTGCCCCCGCTGCCATGCAGCCTGTCGTTGCCCCCGCCGCCGGACAGGTTGTTGTTGGCGGCACTGCCGAAGAGGACGTCGGCCGCCGCCGTGCCCACCACATCCTCGATGCCCACCAGCGTGTCGCGAGAACTGGAAGGGCCGCCAGCCACAAGGAACTTGTCCACATAGCCCGTGGAAAGGTCGGCGATGATGCCGCCGGCCAAGCCACTGTCGCTGTAGTCCGCGGCGTCCGTGCCAGCACCCCCATCCAGCAGATCGTTGCCACCCGAACCGAAAAACCTGTCGTTACCCAACCCGCCATACAGGCAATTGTCCGCATCATTGCCGATGAAAGCATCACCTTCGTTAGAGCCCACCACGTTTTCGATGCTCACCACCGTGTCGAGGGACTGCGCGAAGAAGTAAGGCTTGCCTATCCAGCCTGCTCGCAGATTGGCGAATATCCTGAAGCCTGTGCCAAGGGCGCTGTAGTCCGCAATATCCATGCCGCTGCCTCCCTCCAGCAGATCGTTGCCACCCGAACCGTAAAACCTGTCGTTACCCGACCCGCCATACAAGCGGTTGTCTTGGGCGTTGCCCGTAAAAACGTCATCAAACAGGGTACCCACCACGTTCTCGATACTTCTCAGTTCAGTGGTGCAGTAAAGGGGCAAGATGCCGCCACTGGTGAACATAAAGAGCGTATCCAGCCGGCCCGTGGTCAAGTTGACATGGATGTAGCTCGGCCACATGGAGTCATACCCGGCGCCCAGGTAGCTCCCGGATATGTTGGTGAAGTCAACCGTGTCGTCGCCCGCTCCGCCATCCAGGGTGTCGTTACCGCGGCTGCCCATGAACCAGTTGTCGCCGGCGTCGCCCGTGAGGTAGTCGTCGTATGGGGTGCCGTAAATCGTGGTGCTCATGGAGTCTCCTGAAGTGGGTTGAAATCGACATCAAGTCGATGGCGATGCCCGGACTTGATGTGTGGGAAGAAAAGGGAAAAACGTCAACGGCTTCTCTTAAAAAAACCGTGCACGAAGCCTACGCATGCCGTGCCTCAAAAAACGACAGCATTGCCTGCAGGCGGACAATGTCTGCACGTCTTGGTATGCGGTATTTGCATGAGCAGATAAGCGCCACGGAAGGGGACGAGGCCTGCTTACAAGCGAAAGATGCAGTCCCCTGCCACCCGCCCCGGAAACGCTTGGGCAGCTGAATACTGAATGCTTTGCCGGCCGATCGCCAGGCCACCACCCAAGCGCCGATCCAGCCGCTCGGCGGCGGCTGGCAGGCGGCGAAATAAAGAGAATAAAGAGAAGAAAGAAAAAAGCCCGCCGTGCAATCAAGCGCGGCGGGCTTTCTTGAAGCAGCTAAACCCGGCTTAGTGCCAGTTCGCGGCCATCACATTCGTCAGTTGCATTTGCTGGGCGGACGTCAAGTTCGTCTGGCTCAAATTCGTCTGCCCCATGGCCGGCGGCGCGAAACCCGCCATGGCCTGCACCAGGTTTTCCACCTGCGTGTCCAGCAGCAGCTTGCCGTCGCCTGCCTTGATCTGCTCGACGTGAGACCCAATGCCCGTGTACCAGTTCTGCACCACGGTCATATCGGCCGTACCGATAACGCTGATCTCCAGGCCATTGCCGGCCTGGCGGAACCACAGCTGACTGGAAGCGATATCGCCCTGGAACTGCAGCAAATCGGTATTGCCCGCCGTGCTGTCGTTTTCGTGGATGGCGTCCACCCCGCCGCCGCGCTGGAAGGTGTAGGTGTCCGAGCCTACGCCACCGAGTAGCAGGTCGTTGCCGGTTCCGCCGTTCAGCGTATCGTTGCCGTCTGCGCCCGCCAGCGTGTCGTTGCCCGCGCCGCCCGACAGCACGTTGGCATTGGCATCGCCCATGAGCGTGTCGTTCATCGCCGTGCCTGTCACGTTCTCGATGTTGACCAGCGTGTCGGTATAGGACGTCGTGGCGCTGGTCTGCACCCCCGCCAGGTCAAAGTGCGCCACGTGCGGGTCGGCCGCCAGGCTGGCATATGTCGTGGAGGTGTTGAACGCGACGTTCCACACATAGACCCGCAGGTTTTTGCTGTCCATGGACCAGCCTGCATCCCCCCACAGGCTGATCGAATCAATCGCCTGCGCGTAGCCCAGGTCCAGCTGGATGTAGGCCTTTGCGCCCCCGACGCCGGTGTTTGCATAGGCCACAGTGCCTGCGTCTCCCGCCTGGCCGTTCCAATATCCTCCCACAGTGGCATCGGTCAGGGCCGTGTTGCTGTTGTTCACTGTGAGCAGTTGGCTGGCGTTGCCGTCGGTGCCGATCGAGCTGCGCAGGCCGAAGGCCAGATCATTGCCCCCAGCGTCGTACACCTTCATCCCCGTCAGCCCCAGTTCGTGGCCCTGCGGCCCCTCAACATAGCTGTCGTTATGGTAGATGCGGATGTAGCGCCCGGTTGTTGCCGGTATGCTGACGTTGCTACCGGCAAGCACCTTGGTGGCAATCCCTTGGCTCAGGTCGGCATTGACGCTGTCGGCCATAAAACCGACGCTATAGGTATCAATGCCGGCTCCGCCGTCCAGCGTGTCGTTGCCTGCTCCGCCCCATAGCACGTCGCTGCCCGCGCCGCCCGAGAGCAGGTTGGCATTGGCGTCGCCCATCAGCGTGTCGTTGATTGCCGAACCTGCGAGGTTCTCGATGTTGATCAGCGTGTCGGTGTAGGCCGTCGTGGCGCTGGTCTCCACCCCTGCGAGGTCAACACGCGCCACATTCTGGTCGGCCGCCAGGCTGGCGTAAGTCGTGGAGCCGTAGAACGTGGTGTTCGACACATAGACCCGCAGGTTTTTGCTGTCGATGGCCCAGCCTGCATCGCCCCACAGGCTGATCGTGTCAATCGCCTGCGCGCTGCCCAGGTCCAGCTGGATGTAGGCCTTTGCGCCCCCGAAGCCCGTGTTGGCATAGGCCACAGTGCCTGCGTCGCCCGCCAGGCCGTTCCATCCGCCGCCCACGATGGCATCGGTCAGGGCCGTGTTGCTGTTGTTCGGGTAGGCTGCGCCGTTGGCATTGCCGTCGGCGCCTATCGAACTGAGCAGCCCGAAGGCCACGTCCCGGCCCAAGGTGTCATACACCTTCATCCCGGTCAGCCCCAGTTCATGGCCCTGTGTCCCTTCAACATAATTATCGTTGTGGTAGATGCGGATATAGCGCCCGGTCTTTCCCGTCATGGCCATGCTGACATTGGTGCCGGCGAAGATCTTGTAGGCTATTCCCTTGCCCAGATTGGCGATGACGCTGCTGGCCATGGGGCCATCGTCGTAGCTCGCCGTGTCGACTCCGGTTCCGCCGTCCATACGGTCGTTGCCCCCGCTGCCCACCAGGGTGTCGTTGCCCGCGTCGCCGGACAACACGTTGGCATTCGCATCGCCCCTGAGCCTGTCGTTCGTCGCCGTGCCTGTCAGGTTCTCGATGCCAACCAATGTATCGACGCCGGCGCCTGTACTGATACCGGCGTTTGGGTCGATGTAGGACATCGCGGCGCTGATCTCGGCTCCCGCCAGGTCAAAGCGCACCACGTTCTGGGTGGCCGCGAGGCTGGCATAAGTCGTGGAGGCGTTGAACGGGGTGTTCGATACATAGACCCGCAGGTTTCTGCTGTCGATGGCATAACCCGCGTCGCCCCACAGGCTGATCGAGTCAATTGCCTGCGCGCTGACCAGGTCCAGCTGGATGTAGGCCTTGGCGCCCCCGAAGCCCGTGTTGGCATAGGCCACCGTGCCTGCGTCTCCCGCCTGGCCGTTCCATCCGCCGCCCACGATGGCATCGGTCAGGGCCGTGTTGCTGTTGTTCGGGTTGGCTGCGCCGTTGGCATTGCCGTCGGCGCCTATCGAACTGCGTAATCCAAAGGCCAGTTCACGGCCCGAGGCGTCGTACACCTTCATCCCGGTCAGCCCCAATTCATGGCCTTGTGGCCCCTCAACATAGCTGTCGTTGTGGTAGATGCGGATGTAGCGCCCGGTCGTGCCTGTCGCAATGATGCTGGTGCCGGTCTGCATCTTCCGGGCCGTCCCGCGGCCCAGGTCGGCGCTGACGCCGCCGGTAATGGTGGGGATGAAAATGTAGTTCACCGTGTCGATGCCGGCTCCGCCGTCCAGCCTGTCGTTTCCAGTACTGCCCCACAACAGGTCGTTGTCCGCTTCACCATATAGCAGATCGTTGCCGCCATCGCCGCCTTTGAGCGTGTCGTCGCCCGTGCCGCCCCACAGGCCATCATTGCCCGTGCCACCGTCCAGAAAGTCCTTGCCGGCCTGGCCCATCAGTGTGTCATTGTCCGCCTGGCCGTACAGAACATCATCGCCGTCCCCGCCATCCAGCAAATCGTCTCCTGCGTCACCCAGCAGGTTGTCCGAACCCGCGCGCCCATACAGGCCGTTGTTAGCGCCGTTGCCCCACAAGCTATCACTCGCATCCGTGCCCACCAAGTTTTCAATGCTCACCAGCGTGTCGATGGAACTGTAAGGGCCGCCGGCCACAGGAAATTTGTACACATAGCCGGTGGACAGATTGGCGATGATGCCCCCGGCCAGGCCGCTGGTGCTGTAGTCTGCGGTGTCTATGCCATCGCCTCCGTCCAGCAGATCATTGCCGGCTGAGCCGTAAAACGTGTCGTCGCGCCCCATGCCGTATAGACGGTTGTCTGCGCCATTGCCCGTAAAACTATCACTATCGTCGGAGCCCACCGCGTTCTCGATACTTATCAATCTGACGAAGAAGGCGCCCCCACCGATCTCATTGGTGCGACTGATAAATTGCGTGTGCAACCAGCCAGTGGCCAAATTGACATCAAGAAAGCCAGGCCGCCACCAATCACCCATGTCACCATAGTTAAAGTCGTGGTGGTAGTTAATAGTGTCGCTGCCTCCTCCGCCATCCAGGGTATCGAAACCCTCGCTCCACTGGAACTCATTGTCTCCGGCATCGCCTACGAGGTTGTCAGCGTCACTGGTACCGTAAATCATGGATTCTCCTAAATTGGATTGACACCAATGCCAGAACTGACGCCCGGCCTTGATGCGTGTGAAAAGAAAAAGGGAAAAGGCAAAACGGCTTCCGTTCAAAAAAAACCGTACACGGAGCCTAAACAGCCCATGTCGCCAAAACCGCAGTATTGCCCGCAGCCGGACAATGTCTATACGTCTTTGGTATGCGGTGTTTGCATAAGCCGATAAGCGACATGCAAGGAGGCGGGGACTGCCGGCAGGCGAAGGATGAGCGCCAGCCAGCCCAGAAGCGCTTGGACGAATGAATACTTAATGCTTGCTGGCCGATCGCCAAGTCACCGCAAAAACATCAGCAGCAGCAGCCGCGCCGTTCAGGCTTCGCCCGAAAGCCCGCGCCCATGCAGCGCCGCCAGAAAAAACCGCGCCGCTTCGCTCAGCGGCCTGTCCTTGCGCGTGATGCTGCCGAAGGCCTCCATCTTGTGGCGGATGAAACACGGCAGTACGGCCAGCAGGCCGTGGCGCGCATAGGTGTCGGCAATCGATTGCGGCATGACGCCGACCATCTCGGTCTCGGCGATCAGGTTGGTGGTGGTGAGGATGGAGGCGGTTTCTATCAGGCCCTTGGGTGAGGGCGCCTGCAGCATGCGGAACTCCTGCTCCAGCACCTCGCGCATGGGGCTGCCGGTGGGCTGCAGTATCCAGGGGTAGTCGAGCAGGCTGGCGAACTTGACGGTTTTCTTTTGCGCCAGCGGATGGCGCACGCCCACCACCAGGGCCAGGGCCTCGTTCTCCAGCGGGGTGAAGGTGTAGTCGGCGCGGTGCTCGTCGCGTATGCGGCCTATGGCGACGTCGAGCACGCCTTCGCGCAGCAGCTCGAACAGCCGGTCGCTGGTGTCCATGGTGACGTCGACCGAGAGCAGCGGGTAGGCTTTCTTGAGCGCGATGATGGCCTGCGTGAGCAAATTGGGTGACGGCGCCATGATGCTGCCGACAGACACGCGGCCCGAGCCGCCCAGCTCCAGCTCGGCCAGCTCGCGCGTCATCGACTCGACCGAGCCGCGCATGCCGCGAAAGTAGCGCAGCACGCTGGCGCCGGCGGGCGTCAGCTGCTGCCCGCGGCCCACGCGCTCGAACAGGCGCTGGCCCAGCGCGGATTCAAGCTCCTGGATCATCTTGGTGGCGGCCGGCTGCGTCATGCCGAGTTCGGCCGATGCCTTGCGCAGGGTGCCGTGTTCGCCCACGGCCAGGATGAGCGCGACCTGGCGCATGCGCAGGCGGTTGAGCAGTTGGGGAATGCTGGAGGTCCGGGATGGGGTGGCCATGGCTGCCTTTCGGGCGCTGAATTCAATTGATCACCCCAGGTTATCAAATAATCAGGGATTTTCAATTTACGTTAAGTATTTCCGTCCCTACCATCTGGGCATTGGTTCAAGCTTTTCCGCGCTGTTTTGAGCGCCTTTCCCTATAACAATGACCCGGAGACAAAGACAATGCCCCGCCTGAAATCCCTCAAGATCCTCCCCGCCCTGCTGGCGGCCGCCTGCGCGTTTGGCGCTACCCCTTCCGCCCTGGCACAAGACTGGCCCAGCAAGCCGGTGCGCATCCTCGTGGGCTCAGCCCCCGGCGGCGGCACCGACGCCATGGCCCGCGCCGTGGCCGACCGGCTCGGCCCCCTGCTCAAGCAGCCCGTGGTGGTCGAAAACCGCCCCGGCGCCTCCAACACCCTGGCGGCCGACCTGACGGCCAAGACTACCGACGGCCATACCCTGCTGATGGGCGTCTCGACCGCGCATGCGATCGCACCGCATCTGCTCAAGCTGGGTTATGACAACAACAAGGACCTGGTGCCCGTCGTCTTCGTGGGCGCGGTGCCCAATGTGCTGGTGGTCAACAACGCGCTGCCGGTCGATTCGGTCCAGTCGCTGATCAAGCTGGCCAAGAGCAAGCCCGGCCAGCTCAATTACGCGACCAGCGGCTCGGGCAGCACCCAGCACATCGCGGCCGAGCTGTTCAAGGACCAGGCCGGCGTCTTCATCACCCACATCCCTTACCGCGGCAGCGGACCGGCGCTGATAGACCTGGTCGGCGGCCAGGTGCAGCTGAGCTTTGACACCATGCCGTCGGTGATCGGCCAGATCAAGAACGGCCGCATCAAGCCCCTGGCCGTGGCCAGCGCCAAGCGCAACCCGCAGCTGCCCAATGTGCCGACCATGGCCGAAGCCGGCCTCAAGGGCGTGGAGATGAGCGCCTGGTACGGCATCTACATGCCGGCGTCCACGCCCAAGGCGGTGCAGGAGCGCGTCTACACCGAGGTGACAAAGGTGCTGGCCATGCCCGAAACACAGACCCGCCTGAGCGCCATAGGTGCGGACCTGACGCCGATGACGCAGGCCCAGTTCGCGCAGTTCCACGCCGATGAGAACAAGCGCTATGGTGACCTGATCGCGAAGAAAAACATCAAACTCGACTGAACCAGGAATCCCGGATTGGACAACGCCATGCGCAACACACAAACGCCGCCCGCCTCCCTGCCCGTGGTCGCCCTCACGCTGGGTGACGCGGCCGGCATAGGCCCCGAACTGGTCGCCAGGCTGCTGGCCCAGCCCGGCATCACGGACGGCGCGAACATCGTGCTGGTGGGCGACGCCTGGCTCTGGCAGCAGGGCCAGCTCACGGCCGGGCAGACCGTGGCGACACAGGGCGTCACCAGCCTGGACCAGGTGCGCGGCCGCGCCGACACGCGCCTGCCGGCCTTCCTGGCGACCCATACGATCCAGTCCGTCCAGGTGCAACGCGGCCAGGCGCAGGCAGCTTGCGGCGCGGCCGTGCTGCAGGTGCTCGATCTCTGCATGGACGGCGCCAAACGCGGCGAGGTCGACGCGATCTGTTTCGCCCCGCTCAACAAGCAGGCCATGAAGCTGGGCGGCCTCAAGCACGAGGACGAGCTGCACCACTTCGCCGAATACCTGGGCGTGACCGGCTACTTCTGCGAATTCAACACCCTGGGCGATCTGTGGACCTCGCGTGTGTCGTCGCACATCCCGCTGAAAGATGCGGCGGCCATGCTGAGCAAGCAACGCATCGTTGACGCGGCGCGGCTGATCTATGCCTCGCTGCAGGCCAGCGGCAACGCCCATCCCAAGGTGGCGGTGGCGGCCTTTAACCCGCATGGCGGTGACGGCGGTGTCTGCGGCCGCGAAGAGATCGACATCATCGAACCGGCCGTGGCCGAACTGCGCGCCAGCGGTGTACCGGTGGACGGCCCTTTCCCCGCCGACACCATCTTCCTGAAGGCGCGCGACGGCCTCTACCAGGCCATCGTCACCATGTACCACGATCAGGGCCAGATCGCGATCAAGCTCATGGGCTTCAGCAAGGGCGTGACGGTGCAGGGCGGCCTGCCGGTGCCCATCACCACACCGGCCCACGGCACGGCTTACGACATCGCCGGCAAGGGTGTGGCCGACGTCAACGCCACGCTCAACGCATTCCGCATCGCCCAGCGCATGGGTGCGGCGCGGCTGAAGCCGGCCGCCTGAAGCTCTTCTTTCTTCTTTTCTTTTTCCTTCTTCTTTTTTTCTTTTCTTCATCGACAGGGAACCAACATGAAAATCAAATCAGTGCGCGCACGCGTCTTCGAATGGAAGGGCAAGACCGTTCCACCCCAGGGCAATTTCTGCTCCAACGCCATGGACCTGGTCTACTCCAACACCGAGTCCATGAGCACCTTCCGCTTCCATTCCTGGACGGTGGTCGAGATCGAGACCGACGACGGCATCGTCGGCCTGGGCAACGTGGCGCTGGCGCCGCACATCGCCAAAGCCATCATCGACCAGTACCTGACGCCGCTGCTGCTGGGCCAGGACCCGTGGGACTATGAATACCTGTGGCAGCGCATGTACCGCGGCACCCATGCCTGGGGCCGCAAGGGTGTGGCCATGGCCGCGATCTCGGCGGTGGACATCGCCATCTGGGACATCCTGGGCAAGTCGGTCAACAAGCCGGTGTTCAAGCTGCTGGGTGGCCGCACCAAGGAAAAAATTCCCTGCTACTACTCCAAGCTCTACCGCACCGACATCAAGGCCATGCAGGACGAGGCGCAGACCTACCTGGACCAGGGTTTCACCATGTTCAAGTCGCGCTTCGGCTACGGCCCGGCGCACGGCACCAAGGGCGTGGCGGAAAACCTGAAAGCCGTCGAGGCGCTGCGCGAAGTGATCGGCTATGACAACGACCTGATGCTCGAGTGCTACATGGGCTGGAACCTCGAGTACGCCAAGCGCATGCTGCCCAAGCTCGAGAAGTTCCAGCCGCGCTGGGTCGAGGAGCCAGTCATCGCCGACGACATCGACGGCTATGCCGAACTGAACCAGCTCACCAGCATCCCGATCTCGGGCGGCGAGCACGAGTTCAGCCTTTACGGCTTCAAGCAGCTGCTCGACAAAAAAGCCGTCTCCGTCGTGCAGTACGACACGAACCGCGTCGGCGGCATCACGGCCGCGCACAAGATCAACGCGCTGTGCGAGGCCTACAGCGTGCCGGTGGTGCCGCATGCCGGCCAGATGCACAACTACCACCTGACCATGAGCACGCTGGCCTCGCCCATGAGCGAATACTTCCCGATGTTCGACGTGGAAGTCGGCAACGAGCTGTTCTATTACATCTTCGACGGCGAACCCGTGGCCGAGAACGGCTTCCTGCAGCTCGACGACAACAAGCCCGGCCTGGGGCTGACCATGAAGACCGAGTTCCTCAAAGACTTCAACATCGTCGAATGAGCAGCATGCAAGCAAGGTATACCGGCGTATTTCCCGTCGTCCCGACCACCTTCACCGATGCCGGCGAGCTGGACCTGCAAAGCCAGAAGCGCTGCGTCGATTTCATGATCGATGCCGGCTCGACCGGCCTGTGCATACTCGCGAACTTTTCCGAGCAGTTCGTGCTGTCGGACGAGGAGCGCGAAGTCTTGACCGCGGCCATCCTGAAACACGTGGCGGGCCGCGTGCCGGTGATCGTGACCACCACCCACTTCGGTACCCGCATCTGCACCGAGCGCAGCCGCCGCGCGCAGGACCTGGGCGCGGCCATGGTCATGGTGATGCCGCCCTACCACGGCGCGACGATACGCGTGGCCGAAGAAAAGATCTACGAATTCTTCGCCACGCTGTCGGCCGCGATCGACATCCCCATCATGATCCAGGACGCGCCGGTCAGCGGAACACCGCTGTCCGCCACTTTCCTCGCGCGCATGGCCAAGGAGATACGCAACGTCGCCTACTTCAAGATCGAGACGCCGGGCGCGGCCTCCAAGCTGCGCGAACTGATACGCCTGGGCGGCGACGCGATCGAAGGCCCCTGGGACGGCGAGGAGGCCATCACCCTGCTGCCCGACCTGGAAGCCGGCGCGACCGGCGCGATGACGGGCGGCGGCTATCCCGACGGCATACGCCGCATCATGGACGCCTGGGCGGCCGGCAAGCGTGAAGAGGCCGCCGCCGAATACGCGCGCTGGCTGCCGCTGATCAATTACGAGAACCGCCAGGGCGGCATCCTCACGGCCAAGGCGCTCATGAAGGAAGGCGGCGTGATCACCTGCGAGGCGCCGCGCCACCCCTTCCCCGCCATGCACCCCGAGGTGCGCAAGGGCCTCTTGGCCACCGCGCGCCAGCTGGATCCGCTGGTGTTACGCTGGGGCAAATAGGCGCTTCGGCCATCCAGCCATCTTGATCGCTTACCCCTGTTTCCTTCCAGGCTCCCCCTCTCTTCAGGACTTCCATGCCCCTCCGGGAAACACTCTTGCTGGTGCAGAAATGCGCCCACACCTTCAGCTTTTACGACCTCGCCACCGGCCTTGCGGAAAAACACATCGTGCTGCCGAATTTTCCGCATGAATTCACGGTGGACGCGGCGCGCGGGCTGGCCTATGTCGGCCACTACGGCATAGAGACCGCCAGCCACCTGGGCGACATGGGCGGCCATTCGGTGTTTGTCATCGACCTCGCGCAGCAAAAGCATGTGGCCACGCTGAACCTCTGGCCCTATTACCGGCCGCACGGCTTGACGGTGGACGCCCAGGGCCGGCTGTTCGTGATGTCGGAGGCGCACAACGTGCTGCTGCGTTTTTCGGACCCGGCCAGGGTGCATGTGCCTGATCTGGCCGTGCCATCGGGCGGCTACAAGACGCATCTGTTCGCGCTGACGAAAGACGCGCAGACGGCCTATGCGCTGAACCTGCTGTCCAACACCGTGACCAAGATCAAGCCCAACGATCCGACCTTCGCGCCGGTGGCCATGGTGCCCGGCCCCGTGCCCGAAGGCAATGTGCTGTCGGCCGACGAGTCACTGCTCTATGTGGCCAACCGCGGCGACGACAGCATCGTGGCCGTCGACACGGCCAGCATGAAAATCGTCGCCTCGGGCAAGACGCGGCGCGACCCCAACCGCGTCTACCGCTTCAAGGGCGCGCAGGGCCAGGACCTGCTGCTCACCACCAACTCCGGCGAGCATTCGCTTTCGGTCTTCGGCACCGACCTGCAGGAGCAGCGCTGCTTCGCCCTGCCCAGCAATCCGCTGGCCCTGTCCTTCCACCCGGTGGACCGCGCGGTCTACATCTCCTTCCAGGACGACACGGTGCGCCGCCTGGACCTCGACAGCTTTGAATTCGGCCAGCAGATCAAAACCCTGCGCGAACCGGATTCGTCTTACGTCTGGCGGCATTGAGGCCATGATGCCGGCGATGCCCATCGTCGATGCCCACCACCACCTGTGGGACTTGTCGCGCGGCCACTACCCGTGGCTGCAGGAGGCCTATGACCCCGAGGCTTTTTTCCTGGGCGACTACCGTGCTCTCTGCCGCGACTTCCTGGCGGCCGACTACCGCGCCGCCGCGGGGCCCTGCGAGGTCCTCGCCACGGTGCATGTGGAGGCCGAGCGCAGCCGCGACGAACAGCTGGCCGAAACCGCCTGGCTGCACGAGGTGCATGCGGCGCACGGCTTCCCGAACGCCGTGGTCGCCCATGCCTGGTTTGACCGGCCGGACAGCGAGGAAAACCTGCTCGCGCAGTCGCGTTTCCCGCTGGTGCGCGGCATACGCAGCAAGCCGGTGACCTCCGCCTCGCCTGCGCACAGCGTGAAGGGGCAGGCCGGCACCATGCAGGACGAGGCCTGGCTGCGCGGCTTCTCGCTATTGGAAAAATACGGCTTGCGCTGGGACCTGCGCGTGCCGGCCTGGCACCTGCCCGAGGCGGCCGAGGTGGCGGCCCTGTTTCCCAAGGTGCCCATGGTCCTCAACCACCACGGCTTCGCCTGGGACCGCAGCGAGGAAGGCCTGCAACGCTGGCGCGGCTGGATGGAAGCCCTGGCCCGGCAGGAGAACGTGCACGTCAAGCTCTCGGAGTTCGGCCTGCGCGGCCGGCCCTGGGATCTCCAGGAGAACGCGCGAATTGTGTATGAAACGATTGCAATTTTTGGATGGCAGCGCTGCATGTTCGCCAGCAACTTTCCGGTGGCCGGCCTGCGTATCAGCTACCCGGACCTGGTTGGCAGTGTGGCCGGTATGCTGACCCACCTGCCGGGTCACCAGCAACATGCGATGATGTGCGCCAACGCCTTGCGTTTTTATGCGATTGATGTGACGCCGCCCTTGTGAGACCGCTTTTGTGAAACGGCCTGCGCGCCCACCTCGTCCTTTCGTCATTCATGAATCAAGTTCAACTCCTGGAAGCACACCCATGACCACAAAACACGACAACCTCATCGCCGGCCAATGGCTGGCCGGCAACAGCTACAGCCCCAACCTGAACCCCAGCAACCTGAGCGACGTGATCGGCGAGTACACGCAGGCCGATGCGGCCGGCCTGGACGCCGCCGTGAAGGCCGCGCAGGCGGCCTTCCCCGCCTGGTCGACCTCGGGCATACAGGCCCGCTCTGACGCGCTGGACAAAATCGGCACCGAGATCCTCGCGCGCCGTGAAGAGCTGGGCACCCTGCTCTCGCGCGAAGAAGGCAAGACCAAACCCGAAGGCATAGGCGAGGCCACCCGCGCCGGCCACATCTTCAAGTTCTTCGCGGGTGAATGCCTGCGCCTGTCGGGCGAAACCATTCCTTCCGTGCGCCCCGGCATAGGCGTGGAGATCACACGTGAGCCCGTTGGCGTGGTCGGCCTGATCACGCCCTGGAACTTCCCGATCGCGATCCCGGCCTGGAAGGTGGCGCCCGCGCTGGCCTTCGGCAACTGCGTGGTCCTGAAGCCCGCCGACCTGGTGCCCGGCAGCGCCTGGGCGCTGGCCGAAATCATCTCGCGCTCCGGCATCCCGGCCGGCGTCTTCAACCTGGTCATGGGCCCGGGCCGCGTGATCGGCGATGCGCTGGTCAACCACCCCGGCGTCAACGCCATCAGCTTCACCGGTTCGGTCGGTGTGGGCAGCCGCATCGCCGAAGCCTGCGCCAAGAACCTCAAGAAGGTGCAGCTCGAAATGGGCGGCAAGAACCCGCAAGTCATCCTCGACGACGCCGACCTCACGCAGGCGGTGGAACTGAGCGCGCAAAGCGCCTTCTACTCCACCGGCCAGCGCTGCACGGCGTCGAGCCGCCTGATCGTGACCGACGGCATCTACCCGGCTTTTGTCAAAGCCCTGCAGGAGCGCATGGCACGCATCAAGGTCGGCGACGCCCTCACGGCCGGCACCGACGTGGGCCCGGTGTCCTCGCAGGCGCAGCTCGAGCAGGACTTGAGCTACATCGAAATCGGCAAGGCCGAAGGCGCAACCCTGGCCTTCGGCGGCGCGCGCATCCCCTGCCACACCGGCAGCGGCGCTGAAGGTTATTACATGCAGCCGGCCCTCTTCAGCGAAAGCACGGCCGGCATGCGCATCAACCGCGAGGAGATCTTCGGCCCCGTCGCCAGCATCATCCGCGTCAAAGACTACGAAGCGGCCCTGGCCACCGCCAACGACACGCCTTTCGGCCTGTCGGCCGGCATCGCCACCACCAGCCTCAAGTACGCCACCCACTTCAAGCGCCACAGCCAGGCCGGCATGGTCATGGTCAACCTGCCCACGGCAGGCGTGGACTACCACGTCCCCTTCGGCGGCCGCAAAGGCTCGAGCTACGGCCCGCGCGAGCAGGGCAAGTACGCGCAGGAGTTTTTCACGACGGTGAAGACGGCGTATACGCTGGCGTAACGTGGTGCCGGTGATGCCGACGACGTGGCTGCCCAAGGTGCTGTTGGCGCTCACGGCAGCCTACTTCCTCACCAGCCTCGGCCACTTCAGCCACAACGCCGAGTTCATCTGCGAATACCCGAATCTCCCGGCCTGGCTCACGCGCACGCAGGTCTACGCCGTGTGGGCCGCCATCACCTCGGTCGGCGCGCTGGGTTTGCTGCTGATGCGCAAAAAATACATGGCTACGGGCTTGCTGCTGGTGGCCGTGTACGCCGCGCTGGGGTTTGACGGCCTGGGGCACTATGCGGTGGCGCCTCTGGAACTGCATCCCCTGATGGCCAATGTCACGATTCTTTCGGAAGTTGTTGCCGCCGCGCTTTTGCTGCCGGTGGCGCTGTGGCTGCTCACGTCGCATTTGCTCGGTGGCAAAGCAGGAAGCCGGCAGCCGTGCTCCAATACATCGTTTTTGTAATCGCCGACGGCATGATTGCGGTGCTGGAGAGTAAGGCTGCCGCAAAGCTCAAGTGCGAAGCCATCGACGTCGAGAATGGCGTCTTCTCCTTCTATGCGGAAGATGGGTCAAGGTTGGAGCCGCGCTTCGTTCGCCCGAACAGGCGAAGGCTGTTCGGCTTCATTGTTGAACAAGGCGAGTACCAACTCGAACCCGCATCCGGTGAGGATTTCGATACCGACACCTTTGAAATTGCCATTGCTGAAGCAAGCGGCGTCGAACCCAACCGGTATTTCAGTTCTCTTTCGGAAATTCGCGCTCACGTGAAAAAAGGCCAGAATGCTCACCCCGAAAAAATTCCGGCACGCGTTCCGTATATTGGCACCTGACTCTTACGCCCGGCGGCGAACGCTCATGGATACAGGCCTGTCGCCAAAGTTGATCATCCCAATGAGCGTCACCGCCTTAATCATGTGCTTGTTGCTTTGCGTCTTACCTGTACGGGCGGCAAACGTCGATAAACCGACAGGTAAAAACTGCGACCTGGCATCACCGCCGGCCGCAGCAGGTGAAACAGTGAATCATGGCATCACCCTGCGCGTCTACCCGCGCACCAAAGGCATCGACACGCGCTATAGCGGATGTCAGGTGCTGTTCGCGCCGGAAGGCGAAAAATGGATCGTGCTTTCCCTGACCGAAGTGATAGCCGGTGATCCGGTTCGTGTTTGGTCCGCCTATGAAACCGATGCAGAGGTCCTTGCTTGCCGCTTCAAGCAAGGCAAGGTGGTTCAAGGGAATCCCGACACATGCCCGGCGTCCAGATTCATTTTGCTCGAATCGCTGGCGCCAGGCTGCACACGCGCACTGCAAGATGCAGTCGCCAAATATGGCCTCGGGGCTCCGCAGCCGCCGGAATGCGAATATCAGTGACGGGTATGTCTCGGCCCACCAACACAAGTCCAGAATGACGGTTATGGACCATGGCGACGATTGGTTCGAGGCAGAGCGCTTGCATCGAGCAGCGGCGGACGGTGATATTGCCGAAATGGAACGACTGATCGAAGCCGGATACGGGATCGGCAGATTCGATGATCTCAGTTACACCCCTTTGCACTATGCCGTCGAGAAGGAGCAATACAAAGCGTCTCACTGGCTACTCAGACATGGCGCGGACGTCAATGCGAATGAAGAGGATTGCATTGGCGAAACAGCGCTTTGTGTCGGCGTAAGAGGCAACTACCCTGAAATCGTGGAACTGCTGCTTCAGCATGGCGCCAATCCGGACATCAGCGGATGGATGGGCCTGACCGCAACCATGCGCGCACATGATCGCAAAGATGAAGAGGGAAAGAAAATCTGTGAGCTTGTTGAACGCTACCGTCGAAAGCGCGAAGGAGGCTGGCACGGCGACTTCACTGAGGTGAGTTAATCCTGACAAAGCGATCCGCCACCGCGAAGTGGGCCACAGCGGACATTGCAAAGCTGGAGATCGTGCTTCCGGGCGATTTCAAGACGGAAGAGGTTGCGTCCGTCGATCGCTAACCCTCGTTAGCCGTGCAAGAACGAGAAGCTGGAAATCTCCGGTATCGAACCACCTGACGCCGGGCTAACCGACACGCCGGCGTGTCGGCGTTGGGCGACGGGTTGGTGCATCTTTTTTCCGCATAAATGCGATCGTGAGCATGTAGATGCCTGAGCAAAAACTGGTCAGGCCGAACAAAATACACGTGGATATCGAGAAGAAGGCATACGTTCCATGTCCTGCAATGGGTATGCTGCCTCCGCTACGGCTCAAACGGGGTACTTGGCCTATGGAATAGAGGTCATAGGTATAAAAAACGAAACAAAAGCCAATGCTGGTGGCTATCAAAAACGCAAAAAATGCAATCAATCTGGGGCCAAATGGTTTGCCTCGAATCGGGTGAGTGCAGAGAAGCGCAATAAACGCAGCAAATGCAAGCCAGCCAAAAAAACTTGTATACATAGATTGAAGATTTGAGGTGATCGACCAGCGGCGATGTGACCGGCCCTGGATGACGCGATCACATTGTCTGAATGTACAGGTATAACGAAACCATACGGCGTGCGGTAAGCTCCGCGCATGAATCACCCATTGCGCTGCCAATGCGGCACTCTACGAGGCAACGTCAGCCACACCGAATCCGTGTGCCGCGGCGTCTGCTACTGCAAGGACTGCCAGGCCTATGCGCACTTCCTGGGCAAGGCCGGTGAGATCCTCGACGAGATGGGCGGATCGGACGTCGTCGCCACGCTTCCCCAGCATGTCACTTTCACGCAAGGCCTCGAAGCCCTGACCTGCATGTCCCTCAGCGACAAAGGCATGCTGCGCTGGTATGCGAGTTGCTGCAACACACCGATTGGCAATACTGGGCGCGACTACAAAGTCTCGCATGTCGGCCTGCTGCACAACTGCCTGCAAGATCCATCGACCAGCCTGGACAGCGCTTTCGGGCCGGTACGCATGCGGGTCGGCATGAAGAGCGCCAAAGGCAGCCCCAAAGCCATGGCGGCCAGCACCACCGTGTCCATCCTCCGGTTCATGGCCAGGCTGATACGCGCAAGGCTGGATGGCAGCTACAAAAACACGGCCTTCTTTGACCCGGAGACGGGAACGCCGCGTGCCTCGCCAAAGGTACTTACGCCGGATGAGCGGGCCCGTTTGATGGAGGCCGTTTAGGCCTCTGTCCTTGGGCCCGCTGCCTGCTCTACCAGTGCCAGCAGTTCAGGCAGGCAGCGTGTGGCGAGGTCAAATCGCGCCACCATGGCCTGGCGCGCCGCATGTCCCAGGTGCGCATGGGCGGCCGGGTCGGCAAGGACGCCGACGACGGTGTCCGCCAGCGCCCGCACGTCAAAAAAATCGAACAGCAGGCCGTTGACGCCGTGGGCCATGACTTCCTCGACGGGCGCGGTGCGGCTGGCGACCACCACGCAGCCCGCGCTCATGGCCTCCAGGCAACTCCATGAGAGGACGAAGGGATAGGTCAGGTACACATGGCAGCGGGACACCTGTAGCAGCTCGAGATAGCGGGCATAAGGCAGTGTGCCGACAAAATGCACGCGGTCCACCGGTAGCTGGTCGCCGACTTCCTTGAGCAGGGCCTCGCGCCATGTGCCGCCGCCCGCTGGTTTGCTGCCGTAGCTCACGTCGTCCCCGCCGACCAGCACGCAATGCGCGTGGGGCCGGGCTTTCAGGATGGCCGGCAGAGCCCGCATGAAGATATGAAACCCCCGGTACGGCTCCAGGTTGCGGTTGATGAAGGTCAGGACCTCATCGCCGGGCTTGAATTGCAGGCCTTTGTCCGCCAGCGAAAACCGGGCCTGGGCATCAGGCCTGGCCAGGTCTGTGGCGATGCCGTCGTGGACCACCCGCACTTTGCCGCGGTATTCTTCAGGCACCTGGCGGCGCTGCCACTCGGTGGGCGCATAGGCAGAATCCGCGGCGACTAGCGCATGCATCAGGGCGGTGTTTTTCAGGCGCAAAGCGGATCGTCCGGCCATGCTTTCACTATGGAACTCCGGGTCAAAACCATAGTCGGCCCCCTTGGGGGAGTAGTAGAACTCGGAAAAAATCATGAGCCTGGCATCCGGCCAGACGTCCTTGCAGAAAAGGGCTTCGCCCCAGCCGGGGTGCGCGATGATGAGTTCAGGACTGAACCCTTCGCCGGCCAGTTGCTGCATGGCTTGCGCGCAAGCCGCGCCGCGCGAAAGCTTGCGCTCGAAATCACGGCCCATGGCCACCTGGCTGGCGGCTTTCAGGCTTTCGGGCTGGTAGCGCACGACTTCGACGCCGTCAACCGGCCGGGGAGTGATCGCAAGGGCAAGGACATGGTGCCCCCGCGCCGCCAGGGCCCTGGCCAGGTGGACGAACTGCCCGGGAAAGTTCTGGTGGATAAACAGGTAACGCCGCCGCGGCGGCCCAGATGGTTCGGACGGCCTTTGGCCGGCATCAAGGAGAGCGGGAATCCTGGGCTTCATGGCGTGAATGGCGCTGAACGGCTTTCAACGGGCCCGGCCTTCGATGTGGCGGATGCGAACGTACGGCGGGCGGCGAGAAATCAGGCTATCAGCGCCACCCAGGAAGCCACCCGCAAACTGTCTTGCCGTAGACAATCTTTGCGGGATTTTTGCGGGCGTTGGATCCGGGGCAAGCTGTTGACGAGGCCGGCCCTGTCAATCGACAGCTGTGATGCAGCCAAAAAGGAAAACACCTACGCGATGACTGAATGCCGCGCGAAGAGGTGTTAACGGCACCGCCTTTGGCCGATCGGCTTGGCGCCGGGCCAGGTGTGCGCCTTAGCTGCGCACCGTATCCGCCACCCGCTCGGCGCAGCTTTTCGCCTGGGCCGCGTCACGTGCCTCGACCATCACACGCAGCAGCGGCTCGGTGCCGCTGGCGCGTATCAGCAAGCGGCCGGTATCGCCGAGCTCGGCTTCCACGGTTTTGCTCATGTCGGCAAGGCGCTTGCTGCTTTGCCAGTCCTGGCCGGGTTTGAGGCGCACGTTGATCAAAGTCTGCGGGAACAGCACGACCTCGCCAAGCAGCTGGGCAATGGTCTTGCCGCTGCGCACGCAGGCCTGCAGCACCTGCAGGGCGCTGATGAGGCCGTCGCCGGTCGTGTGCTTGTCGAGCGCCAGCAGGTGGCCGGAGCCCTCACCACCCAGCAGCCAGCCGCGCTTGTCGAGCTCTTCGAGCACATAACGGTCGCCGACTTTGGCGCGCACGAATTCGACGCCCTTCTTTTTGAGCGCGACTTCCACGGCCATATTGGTCATCAAGGTGCCGACGGTGCCGGGGACTTTTTCGCCGCGCGCCAGGCGCTCGTTGACCATGAGGAAGAGCACTTCGTCACCGTTGAAGAGGCGGCCGTCGGCGTCCACCATCTGCAGCCGGTCGGCGTCGCCGTCGAGCGCGATGCCGTAGTGGGCCTTGTTGGCCTTGACGGCCTTGATCAGCGCATCGGGATGCGTGGCGCCGACTTCGTGGTTGATGTTGAGGCCGTCGGGCGCGCAGCCGATGGCGATGACCTCGGCGCCCAGTTCATGGAAGACCATGGGCGCGATCTGATACGCCGCGCCGTGCGCGCCGTCGACCACGATCTTCAGGCCCTTGAGCGTGAGGTCGTTGGCGAAAGTGCTTTTGCAAAATTCGATGTAGCGGCCGGCCGCGTCGTCGAGGCGGCGCGCCTTGCCCAAGGTGGCCGAGTCGGCCCAGACGGGTTCCTCATCGAGGGCGGCTTCGACGGC
The DNA here is from genome assembly GCF_056405595.1 of Polaromonas sp. P1_G1. Taxonomy (NCBI): domain Bacteria; kingdom Pseudomonadati; phylum Pseudomonadota; class Betaproteobacteria; order Burkholderiales; family Comamonadaceae; genus Polaromonas; species Polaromonas sp. P1_G1. The sequence continues at coordinate 105,252 of NZ_JBFUBU010000019.1, read as the reverse complement.
GAGCTCCCAGGCGTCGTCGAGCTTGGTGCCCTGGGCGCTGAAGAACTTGATGCCGTTGTCGGGGTAGGCGTTGTGGCTGGCGCTGATGACCACGCCCAGGCTGGCACGCTGGGCGCGCGTGAGGTAGGCCACGCCGGGTGTGGGCAGCGGCCCGAGCAGCACCACGTCGACGCCGGCGGAGTTGAAGCCCGACTCGAGCGCGCTTTCCAGCATGTAGCCGGAGATGCGGGTGTCCTTGCCGATCAGCACCGTGGGGCGGGTCTCGGTGCGGCGCAGCACGCGGCCCACGGCGTGCGCCAGGCGCAGCACGAAGTCGGGTGTGATGGGCGGCTGGCCCACCGTGCCGCGTATGCCGTCGGTGCCGAAGTATTTTCTGGTCATTGGTTTTGTCCCTGTGGAGCTTGTTGTTCTGGATGTTGTTCTGAAAAATGTGGGGCTATTTTAGGGTGCCCCGCCCTGCCCTGGTGTCAGCCAAAGCCTGAAGACTCAGCTTGCAGCCGTCCAGACCTTCAATGCCTGAACCGTCTCTTTCACGTCATGCACGCGCACGATGCGCGCGCCACGGTCCACGGCCAGCAGGGCCGCCGCGACGCTGGGCACCATGCGGTCGGCCACGTTGAGCTGGGCCACTGCCGCCAGCGAGGTGCTGGTGACGGCGGCGAGCGAGGACTTGCGCGACCAGGCGGCCAGCAATGGGTAGCCGGCCGTGAGGAACTCCTGCTGGCGCGCCAGCAAGGCGAAGTTTTGCGCGACGGTTTTGCCGAAGCCTATACCCACGTCGAGCACGATGCGTGACTTGTCGACGCCGGCGGCCCGCAGGCCGGCCGCGGCGGCTTCCAGGAAGTCGCGCACCTGCGGCACCACGTCGCCCTCCATGGGCGCGACCTGCATGGTTTGCGGCTCGCGGTGCATGTGCATGAGGCAGACACCGCAGCTCGGGTGCCCGGCCACAACCTCGGCCGCACCGGGCTTGCGCAGGGCCCAGATGTCGTTGATGACGTCGGCGCCCAGGTCCAGCACGGCCTGCATGACCTCGGGTTTATAGGTGTCTATGGACAGCGGCACGCCCAGCCTGGCCGCATGGCGCACCACGGGCAGCACGCGCGCGAGTTCTTCTTCCAGCGGCACAGGCGGCGCGCCGGGGCGGGTGGACTCACCACCGATGTCCAGCAGGTCGGCGCCGTCCTTGAGGAGCTTGTCGCAGTGGGCGAAGACGCCGGCAAAGCCGTCGCCTTCACTGAAGTATTTGCCGCCGTCCGAGAAGGAGTCGGGCGTGACGTTGACGATGCCCATGACGCGGGGCTTCGACAGGTCTATCTGAAAGCGGGAGGTTTGCCAGATCATGGTTTGTCCTCGGAAATAAAAAACCGGGGACTGGCCCCGGTTATGGCGACTGACTGGCAGTCACGTTTTGTTCGTCACCGGCCTCATGCCACCGTAGGCGCCGGGTCTGTGCTGACGGCCGGCGTGCCGCCCGTGGGGCCGCCACCGCCGCCGACGGAGGAGTTGCGCGGCGTCCAGTCCTTGGGCGGGCGCGGCTCCTTGCCGGCCATGATGTCGTCGAGCTGGTCCATGTCGATGGTTTCCCATTCGAGCAGGGCCTTGGCCATGGCGTGCATCTTGTCCTGGTTCTCTTCGATCAGCTTGCGCGCCAGGGCGTATTGCTGGTCGATGATGCGGCGCACTTCGCCGTCGACCTTTTGCAGGGTCGACTCGCTCATGTTGTTGGTCTTGGTGACCGAACGGCCCAGGAAGACTTCGCCTTCGTTTTCGGCATAGACCATGGGGCCCAGGGCTTCGGTCATGCCGTAGCGCGTGACCATGTCGCGGGCCAGCGCGGTGGCGCGCTCGAAGTCGTTGCTGGCGCCGGTCGTCATCTGGTTCATGAAGACTTCCTCGGCGATGCGGCCGCCGAACAGCATGCTGATCTGGCTCAGCATGAATTCGCGGTCGTAGCTGTAGCGGTCCTGCGCGGGCAGGCTCATGGTCACGCCCAGCGCACGGCCGCGCGGGATGATGGTGACCTTGTGGACCGGGTCGCACTTGGGCAGCAGCTTGCCGATCAGCGCGTGGCCGGACTCGTGGTAGGCCGTGTTGCGGCGCTCTTCCTCGGGCATGACCATGCTCTTGCGCTCGGGGCCCATGAGGATCTTGTCCTTGGCTTTTTCGAAATCCTGCATCTCGACGGTGCGCGCGTTGCGGCGCGCGGCCATCAGGGCGGCTTCGTTGCAGAGGTTGGCGAGGTCGGCGCCGGACATGCCGGGCGTGCCGCGGGCGATCACGCTCGGGTTCACGTCCTGGCCCAGCGGCACCTTGCGCATGTGCACGTTGAGGATCTGCTCGCGGCCGCGGATGTCGGGCAGCGTGACGTAGACCTGGCGGTCGAAGCGGCCGGGGCGCAGCAAGGCGGCGTCCAGGATGTCGGGGCGGTTGGTGGCGGCCACCACGATCACGCCGACGTTGGTTTCAAAACCGTCCATCTCGACCAGCATCTGGTTCAGGGTCTGCTCGCGTTCGTCGTTGCCGCCGCCCAGGCCGGCGCCGCGCTGGCGGCCGACCGCGTCGATTTCATCGATGAAGATGATGCAGGGGGCGTTTTTCTTGGCGTTCTCGAACATGTCGCGCACGCGGGCAGCGCCCACGCCGACGAACATTTCGACGAAATCGGAGCCGGAAATCGAGAAGAAAGGCACTTTGGCCTCGCCGGCGATGCCCTTGGCGAGCAGGGTCTTGCCGGTGCCCGGAGGGCCGACCAGCAACAGGCCGCGCGGAATACGGCCGCCGAGTTTCTGGAATTTCTGCGGGTCCTTGAGGAAGTCGACGACTTCCTTGACTTCTTCCTTGGCTTCGTCGCAACCCGCGACGTCGGCGAAGGTGACGGGATTGGTGGACTCGTCCAGCATGCGCGCCTTGGACTTGCCGAAGCTGAAGGCGCCGCCTTTGCCGCCGCCCTGCATTTGCCGCATGAAGTAGATCCACACGCCTATCAGCAGCAGCATGGGGCCCCAGCTGATCAGCAGCGAGGTGAGCAAGGAAGTTTCTTCGCGGGGCTTGACGTCGAACTTGACGTCGTTGGCGATCAGGTCGCCGACCAGGCCGCGGTCCAGGTAGGTGGCGGTGGTGCGGACCTTGCGGTCGTCCACGGTGGTGGCCGAGATTTCGGTGCCGCCCTGGCCTTCGGCGATGGTCGCCGTCTTGATGCGCTTGCCGCGCACCTCTTCCAGGAACTCGGAGTAACCCAGGTAGTTGGAACCGGCGCCGCCGCGTGTATCAAATTGCTTGAATACGGTGAACAGCACCATGGCGATCACCAGCCAGATTGCAATTTTGGAAAACCACTGATTGTTCAAGGACTACTCCGGTGTAAGAACAAAAGTCACATGCGCCTGATTTTAGGCGTTTCAAGGGCAAAAACCGCGTATTCCGGTCCCGGCCCTTGGTTTAAAGCGGGTTTAGGGCTGCTGACACTGTGACATTTGCCACCGCGATGTGCACAGGATGCACTTATTGTGACCCCTGGGCGGGCTTTTTCAGCCCCCGGCCGATCAGAAAGGTTTCCGATGATCCCGGGCGCGAAGCCTTGGGCTTGAGCGGCTTGACGAGCTTGAAGGTGTCCCGGAACAGCTTGACCAGCTGGTCGTAGCCGCTGCCGTGGAACAGCTTGACCACCAGCGTGCCCTCGGGTTTCATGCGGTTCTGGGCGAATTCGACGGCCAGCTCGATCAGGTGGGCGATGCGGGCCGCGTCGGCCGACTCTATGCCCGAGAGGTTGGGCGCCATGTCGGAGACCACCAGGTCCACCCGGACCTGGCCCTCGGGGGTGGCCAGGGCGTCCTCGAGCTTTTGCAGCACTTCGGCTTCGCGGAAATCGCCCTCAATAAAGGTCACGCCCTCGATGGGCTCCATGGGCAGCAAATCCAGGCCGATGATGCGGCCGTTGAGCGTGCCCGCCGCCGCGCCGGTGGGCGAGAGCCGGCGCCGCACGTACTGGCTCCAGGCACCGGGCGTGCTGCCCAGGTCAACCACGCAGTCGCCCGGCTTCACCAGGCCGAAGGTTTCGTCGATTTCCTTCAATTTGTAAGCGGCGCGGGCCCGGTAGCCCTCTTTCTGGGCGAGCTTCACGTAGGGGTCGTTGATGTGGTCGTGCAGCCACGCCTTGTTGACCTTTCCCTTGCCCCCGGCCTTTACGGCGGTTTTGCCGGCCGCCTTGGCGGCGGCTTTGGAGTCGGTCTGGACGCCGGGCTTGAAACCGGTCTTGGCATTTACTTTCATGGGGCCTATTGTCCTCTCCCCGACTCGCCCGATAATTGGGCCATGGCTCAAATACAACTTACCCCCGCCCAGCGCAAGGACCACCGCGCCGATGCCCACCACCTGAACGCAGTCGTGATGATCGGCTCCGATGGCCTGACTCCCGCCGTCAAGAAGGAAACCGACGCCGCGCTCAACGCCCACGGGCTCATCAAGGTGCGGGTGCTGTCGGACGACCGCGCCGGCCGCGAGGAGATCTTCCAGACCCTGGCCGACCAGCTCAACGCCGCGCCCATCCAGCACATCGGCAAGCTGCTGGTGCTGTGGCGGCCGATGCCGCCCAAGGAAAAAAAGGTCAATGAAGACCGCATGCCCGGCCCGCGCGACGTCAAAGTGCTCAAGAACAGTTCGCGCCACGGCCAGCGGCCCGAGGTCAAAACCCTGCGTGTGCTGGGTAACCAGCGCCTCACGCCGGGCGGCACCGTCAAGCGCGCCAAAAAGCCCCAGCTCAAAAGCGCCAAGAAAAGCGCCCAGGGCTGAGCCGCTTTCCCGCCCCGGGGCAATCGCCCCGATAGGCGCATTCTTCTCACCGCGCGGCCTCAAGCCTTTAGATTCGAGACTTCCGCCCACAGCTATCCGCCATGACCAATCCCCTCCTCGATTTCTCCGATCTCCCGCTGTTCGACCGTATCCAGCCCGAACATGTGGGCCCCGCCGTCGACGAGCTCATGGCCAAGGCCGACGCGGCGCTCGAAACCGTCACCGCCGCGGACTTCCCGGCCACCTGGGCCGGCATCGCCCGCGTGCTGGACGTCGCCACCGAGAACCTGGGCCGCGCCTGGGGCGCCGTGAGCCACCTCAACAGCGTGGCCGACACGCCCGAGCTGCGTGCCGCCTACAACGCCGCCCTGCCGCGCGTGACCGAGTTCTGGACCCGCCTGGGCGCCGACGAGCGCCTCTACGCCAAATACAAAGCCATCGATGTGGCCACCCTGAACACCGAGCAGCGCCAGGCCCACAAAAACGCCATCCGCAACTTTGTGCTCTCCGGCGCCGAGCTGAAAGGTGCCGACCGCGAGCGCTTCGCGAAAATCCAGGAACGCCAGGCCGAACTGAGCCAGAAATTCAGCGAGAACGCGCTGGACGCGACCGACGCCTTCGCTTATTACGCGACCGAGGCTGAAATCGCCGGCATCCCGGCCGACGTGCTGCAGACCGCGCGCGCCCAGGCCGAGGCCGAAGGCAAGGCCGGCTACCGCCTGAGCCTCAAGATGCCCAGCTACCTGCCCGTCATGCAGTTCGCCGTCAGCGGCAAGCTGCGCGAAACCCTGTACAAGGCTTACACCACCCGCGCCAGCGACCAGGCCGCGCCCGAGTTCAGCAAATTCGACAACGGCGCGATCATGCAGGAGATCCTCGCGCTGCGCCTCGAGGAAGCGCAGCTGCTGGGCTACCGCAATTTCGGCGAGGTGTCGGTGGTGGCCAAGATGGCCCAGTCGCCCGACGAAGTCATCACCTTTTTGCGCGACCTCGCGCGCCGCGCCCGCCCCTATGCCGAAAAAGACGTCGCCGACCTTCGCGCCTTCGCCGCCAGCCAGCTGAACCTGGCCGAACTCCAGCCCTGGGACTACGCCTACGTCGGCGAAAAGCTCAAGGAAGCGCGCTACGCCTTCAGCGAGCAGGAAGTCAAACAGTACTTCACCGCGCCCAAGGTGCTGGCCGGCCTTTTCAAGATCGTCGAAACCCTGTTTGAAGTCGCCATCCGCAAGGATTCGGCCCCGGTGTGGAAGCCCGGCGTGGAGTTCTACCGCATTGAACGCGGCGGCGAACTCGTCGGCCAGTTCTACCTCGACCAGCCGGCCCGCACCGGCAAGCGCGGCGGCGCCTGGATGGACGACGTGCGCGCCCGCTGGTTGCGCCCCGACACCGGCAAGCTGCAAACCCCGGTGGCCCACCTGGTCTGCAACTTCGCCGACGGCGTCGGCGGCAAGCCGGCGCTGCTCACGCACGACGACGTGACCACGCTGTTCCATGAATTCGGCCACGGCCTGCACCACATGCTCACGCAGGTCAACGAGCGCGACGTCTCCGGCATCAGCGGCGTCGAGTGGGACGCGGTCGAGCTGCCCAGCCAGTTCATGGAGAACTTCTGCTGGGAATGGGACGTGCTCAAGCACATGACGGCCCACGTCGATACCGGCGCGCCGCTGCCGCGCGCGCTGTTCGACAAGATGCTGGCCGCCAAGAACTTCCAGAGCGGCATGCAGACGCTGCGCCAGGTGGAGTTCTCGCTGTTCGACATGCTGCTGCACACCTCGCACAAGCCGGCCGACGACCTGATGGGACTCTTGAACGAGGTGCGCCGCGAAGTCGCCGTGATCCCCTCGCCGCCCTACAGCCGCACCGCGCACACCTTCAGCCATATTTTCTCGGGTGGCTACGCCGCCGGCTACTACAGCTACAAGTGGGCCGAGGTGCTGTCGGCCGACGCCTACGCCGCTTTCGAGGAAACGGCTGCGGCCGCGCCCTCGCCGGCCGGCGACGATGGCGGCAAGACCACGGTCACGGTGGAAACCGGCCGGAAATACCGCAAAGCCATCCTGGAGGCCGGCGGAAGCCGCCCCGCCATGGAGTCTTTCAAGGCTTTCCGTGGCCGCGAACCCTCGATTGATGCTTTGCTGCGTCATCAGGGTATGGCCTGACACCCTCGAAACGCCTAAAACGTTGTGAGACTTGCAGGGCCTGCGTTAAGCTTGTCCTATCCCTGTTTTCCCCCACCCCGTACCTGAGACCGACTGGAACACCATGAAGACAAATGCCGTGAAATCCCTCGCGCCCCATGCCCTGCTGGCCCTGGCAGTGCTCGCGGGCGGTCTTTTTTCACCCCTGGCCCAAGCCCAGCCGGTCTACCGCATCGTCGGGGCCGACGGCAAGGTGACCTTCTCCGACCAGCCGCCGCCCGCGGCCACCAATGCCAAGGTCAGCGCTGCCAATACCGGCGGCCCCGGCGGCGCGGCGCCCACCGGCCTGCCTTTCGAATTGCGGCAAATCGCCAACAAATACCCGGTCACCCTGTATTCCGGCAACGACTGCGGCCCCTGCGGCACCGCCAAGTCCATGCTGACCAATCGCGGCATCCCTTTTTCCGAGCGCACCGTCATCACCAACGAGGACTTCAAGGCCTTGCAGCGGCTCAGCGGCGACACCTCCCTGCCCTTCGCCACCATCGGCAGCCAGCAGCTCAAGGGCTTTTCCGACGTCGAATGGACCCAGTTCCTGAACGCCGCCGGCTACCCCGCCGCCTCGGTGCTGCCGTCCAGTTACCGCCCACCGGCTGCCACGCCCCTGGTGGCCGTCACCGCGCCATCAGCCACGGGCAACGGCCCAGCCCGCGCCGCCGCGGCGCCCGCACCGTTGGCCCCGCCGCCACCGGCCGCGGACAACCCGGCCGGCATCAAGTTCTAAGCAAGCTGTTTTAAACGCTCAAATGCAAACGCCGGGTTTCCACCCGGCGTTTTGCTTTCTGAACAGAGCCCGAACTTAGAACACCAGCGTCTTGACGCCGCCCGGCGCACCCAACAGGCACACATGGGCTTTCTGGAAGGCGAACACCCCCACCGTCACCACGCCCGGCCATTGGCTGACCTGGGTCTCAAAGGCCAGCGGGTCGGTGATCTTCAGGCCGGTCACGTCCAGGATGTGCTGGCCGTTGTCGGTCACCAGCGGCTTGCCGTCCTTCAGGCGCAGCACGGCCGTGCCCCCCAGCGCCGCGAACTGGCGCGCGATGCGCTGGGTCGCCATCGGGATCACCTCCACCGGCAGCGGGAAGTTGCCCAGCACCGGCACCAGCTTGGATTCGTCGGCAATGCAGACGAACTTGCGCGATTGCGCGGCCACGATTTTTTCGCGCGTGAGCGCCGCGCCGCCGCCTTTGACCATATGGCCCGCGTTGTCGATTTCGTCGGCCCCGTCGATGTAGACGCCCAGTTCGTCGACCTCCGTCGCGTCGAAGACCTTGATGCCCAGCGCCTGCAGGCGTTCGGTGGAAGCCACCGAGCTGGACACCGCGCCCTTGATGCGGTCCTTCATGGTGGCCAGCGCGTCTATGAATTTGTTGACGGTGGAGCCGGTGCCGACGCCGACAATGCTGCCTTCTTCGACGTAGTGCAGGGCCGCCTGGCCGACCAGGGTTTTGAGTTCGTCTTGGGTCATGGGAGTGTGGGAGGGGGTGAAATCGGAAGGTGAAACGGGTTTTGCGACAATCGGGGCCAGTACAAGCCACCTCCACCGAATTATCCAATGTCCCTGCTCCCCTACGCCCTGGCCCGTCCCTTTTTATTTGGCCTGGACGCCGAAACCGCCCACGAGCTGACCATGGCCTCGCTGGCGCGCACCCAGGGCACGCCGCTGGCCCTGGCCTACCTGTCCAGCCGCGTCAGCGACCCGATAGAGCTGGCCGGCCTCAAGTTCCCGAACCGCGTCGGCCTGGCCGCCGGGCTGGACAAAAACGCGCGCTGCATCGACGGCCTGGCCGCCATGGGTTTCGGCTTTGTCGAGGTCGGCACCGTCACCCCCAAGGGCCAGCCCGGCAACCCCAAGCCGCGCATGTTCCGCCTGCCYGMGGCCAACGCGCTGATCAACCGCCTGGGCTTCAACAACGAAGGCCTGGACGCCTTCCTGGCCAATGTGCGGCGCTCCAGCGTGCGCAAGCCCGGCGCGCAGGGCGGCCTGCTGCTGGGCCTGAACATCGGCAAGAACGCCGCCACCCCGATTGAAAACGCGGTCGACGACTACCTGGTCTGCCTGGACGGCGTCTACCCGCATGCCGACTACGTCACCGTCAACATCTCCAGCCCCAACACCAAAAACCTGCGCGCGCTGCAAAGCGACGAGGCGCTCGACGCCCTGCTGGGCCGCATCGCCGAACGCCGCGAAGCCCTGGCCGCGCAGCACGGCAAGCGCGTGCCGATCTTTGTGAAGATCGCGCCCGACCTCGACGAAGCCCAGGTGGCCGTCATCGCCGCCACGCTGCAGCGCCACGCCATGGACGGCGTGGTCGCCACCAACACCACGCTCAGCCGCGAGGCCGTCAAAGGCATGCGCCATGCCGAAGAAGCCGGCGGCCTGAGCGGCGCGCCCGTGCTCGAAGCCAGCAACCGCGTCATCACCCAGCTGCGCGCGGCGCTCGGCAAGGGCTTCCCCATCATCGGCGTGGGCGGCATTTTGAGCGGCGCCGACGCCGTTTCCAAGATCAAAGCCGGCGCCGACGTGGTGCAGATCTACACCGGGCTGATCTACAAAGGCCCGGACCTGGTCACGCAGGCCGCGCAGGCGATCAAGAAGAGCCGTTAACCGGCAGCCCGCTTTTTCGGCGCAGCTTTTTTGGGTGCGGTCTTTTTGGCCGCAGCCTTGCGCGCTGGAGCAGCCTTGGTCGCCAGCTCCACCCATACCGGCGCATGGTCGCTAGCGTGCTCCTGCCCGCGCACCCAGCGGTCCACGCCCGCGGCTTTCAGGCGCGGCGCGAGCGCGGCGTTCAGCAGGACGTGGTCTATGCGCAGGCCCGCATCGCGCTGCCAGTGCTGGCGGAAGTAATCCCAGAAGGTGTAGATGCGCTCGTCCGGGTGCAGCGCGCGCAGGCTGTCCACCCAGCCTTGGGCCAGCAGCTTTTCATAGGCCGCGCGGCTTTCGGGCTGCAGCAGCGCATCCTTGCGCCATGACTTGGGGTTGTAGATGTCGAAGTCGGTCGGCACCACATTGAAGTCGCCGGCCAGCACCACCGGGTGCTCCGAGGCATACAGCGCCTTGGCGTGCGCCTGCAGGCGGCTGAACCAGGCCAGCTTGTAATCAAACTTCGGGCCGGGCTGCGGGTTGCCGTTGGGCAGGTAGAGACAGGCCACCACGATGCCGTCCACCGCCGCTTCCAGGTAGCGGCTCTGGTCGTCGGCCGGGTCGCCGGGCAGCTCGCGGCGTATCTCCAGCGGCGCCTGGCCTTTGGCCAGAATCGCCACGCCGTTCCAGGATCGCTGGCCTTTCCACAAGGCTTCATAACCCAACTCGCGCAAGGCCTGCTGCGGAAACACGCCGTCCAGCGCCTTGAGTTCCTGCAGGCAGGCCACGTCAGGCGCGTCTTTCTCCAGCCATGCGAGCAATTGCGGCAGCCGCGTCTTGATGCCGTTGACGTTGAAGGTCGCGATCTTCATCAGGCGCCGGTCAAACGCCGGTCAAACCCCAGGTGAAGGTTTTCCCCGGCCCGGCGTGCGCCGGAAGGCCTCGGCGCCGCCGCTGCCGCCGCCGTCGGGAAAGCTGTGCTGCCTGAGCTTGCCGGCCACGCCGGGCTCCGCGGGCTTCATCGGTTTTTCGATCAGGGTGCTGGCGTCGTTGCCGTCGGCGGCATCGTCGGGTTCGCTGTGGCGCGGATGCGGCACGGGCGCGCCTTCGCCGGTTTTGGCGCGTGTGAGGCTGGTGGTGTTTTTGGCCATGTTTCCAAGGTAGCAGCCCCGCCTGGCCACGCGTGTCGGACAACACCGCAAGGGCTTCAGGGTAAGCACCGAGCCCGCATAGAGACTGTCCCCTAGAGTACCTGGCGGGCTTTGTCGCGCCCCCTGTTGCGACTACGATGCAGGCAGTTTTGACAGGAGACCCGCTTTTGGCCGCGACCCCATCTTCCAACCCCGCGTCGGGCCCCTCCGGTCCTTCCCCCTATCCCCACCTGCTGGCCCCGCTGGACCTGGGCTTCACCACCCTCAAGAACCGCGTGCTCATGGGCAGCATGCACACCGGCCTGGAAGACGGGCGCAAGCACTTTCCCGCCATGGCCGCCTACTTCGCCGAACGCGCGCGCGGCGGCGTCGGCCTGATGGTCACCGGCGGTTTCGCGCCCAACATCGCCGGCTGGACCAAACCCTTCGCCGGCATGCTCGCCAGCTCCGGTGCCGCCCGCCGCCACARGCAGGTCACGGATGCCGTGCATGCCGAAGGCGGCAAGATCGCGCTGCAGATCCTGCACACCGGCCGCTACGGCTACCACCCGCTGTGCGTCGCGCCCTCGCGCATCCAGAGCCCGATCTCGCCCTTCACGCCGCGCGAACTCAGCGTGGGCGGCATAGAGCGGCAGATCCGCGCCTTCATACGCTGCGCCATGCTGGCGCGCGACGCCGGCTACGACGGCGTCGAGATCATGGGCAGCGAAGGTTATTTCATCAACCAGTTCCTGGTCACCCACACCAACCAGCGCAGCGACGACTGGGGCGGCAGCTACGCCAACCGCATGCGCCTGGCCGTGGAGATCGTGCGCCGCACGCGCGAGGCCGTCGGCTCCGACTTCATCATCATCTACCGCCTCTCGATGATCGACCTGATCCCCGGCGGCAGCAGCTGGGAAGAAGTTGTGCTGCTGGCCAAGGCCGTAGAAGCCGCCGGCGCCACCCTGATCAACAGCGGCATAGGCTGGCACGAGGCCCGCGTGCCGACGATTGCCACCTCGGTGCCGCGCGGCGCCTTCACCTGGGTCACCAAAAAGCTGCGCACCGACCTGCGCGCGGCCGGCCTCACGATTCCCGTGGTCACCAGCAACCGCCTGAACATGCCCGAAGTCGCCGAGCAGGTGCTGGCCGACGGCTGCGCCGACATGGTCAGCATGGCCCGCCCCTTCCTGGCCGACCCGGACTTCGTCAACAAGGCGGCCCAGGGCCGGCGCGATGAGATCAACACCTGCATCGCCTGCAACCAGGCCTGTCTGGACCACGCCTTCCAGGCCAAGCTGGCCAGCTGCCTCGTCAACCCCCGCGCCGTGCATGAGACCGAACTCGTCATCAACATCGCCCGCGCCAAAAAACGCGTCGCCGTCATAGGCGCCGGCCCCGCCGGCCTGGCCGCCGCCACCACGCTGGCACTGCGCGGCCACAGCGTCGACCTTTACGATGCGGCTGACAAGATAGGCGGCCAGTTCAACCTGGCCAAGCGCGTGCCCGGCAAGGAAGAGTTTGAGGAAACCCTGCGCTACTTCGGCCAGCGCATCAGCGGCACCGGCGTGCGCCTGCACCTGAACACCCGCGTCAGCGCGCAAGACCTCATCGCGGGCAAGTTCGACGAGGTCATACTCGCCACCGGCGTCACACCGCGCAACCCGCGCATTCCCGGACAGGACCATCCCAAGGTGCTCAGCTACATCGACGTGCTGCTGGGCCGCCAGCCCGTGGGCGAGCGCGTGGCCCTCATAGGCGCGGGCGGCATAGGCTTTGACGTCGCCGAATTCCTGGTCACGCCCACCGGCCATTCCACCGCGCTCGACCTCCCCGCCTGGCTGGCCGAATGGGGCGTGGCCGACCCGGGCGAGGTGCGCGGCGGCGTGGTGCGCCCGCAGGCCACACCGCCCGCGCGCCAGGTCACGCTGCTGCAGCGCAAGCCCGGGAAGCTGGGCGCCGGCCTGGGCAAGACCACCGGCTGGATACACCGCGCCGCGCTGAAAATGAAAAACGTCGAGATGCTCTCGGGCGTCAACTACGAACGCATAGGCGAACAGGGTCCAGACCTGGGCCTGTTCATCACCTTCGGCGAAAAGCGCCTGGACGGCACCGTGCTCGCCATCGACAACATCGTGCTGTGCGCCGGCCAGGAGCCGCTGCGCGAACTGCTGGAGCCGCTGCGCGCGGCCGGCGTGAAGACGCATTTGATAGGTGGCGCGCACGAGGCGGGTGAACTTGACGCCAAGCGGGCGATCGATCAGGGGACGCGTCTGGCTGCGACCCTTTAAGGGAGGAAGTAAGAGAGCTGCTCACAAAACCCAGCGAAGCGGTCCTGGCTAGGCGCGTCGCCGCAGACAGCACACCAGTGCGGCAAGGCGGCGCAACAACGCCAGGAGGGTTTTTGAGTGGCTCTAGACGCGCGCGAGGCTAAACAGCAGTAACCCCAGCGCCATCCCAAAACTCAGCGCATGCATATTCGCCGCCATGGCAAAGCGATTCATGAGCCTCAGGCCCTGCTGGTCCTGCGAGCCCAGCAGGAACAGCAGGCACATCTCGCGGCGCCGCTGCGGGTCGACCGCGCTGTGCTTCTTGAGCGCCTTGTGCATGGACACCGACAGGTAGATCGCGGCCACCGAGGCCAGCGCGATGATGGGAAAGAACCAGCCGCGCACCATCCATGCGGGAAGCTGCGGCGCCAGCCAGGCGCGCAGCAGGTCGGCGGCGGCAAAAATCAGGAACCCCGCGGCGAAGCCCAGCCATTCCTGGGTGCGGAACTTCGCCATCATTTTCCTGGCCCTGGTTTCCAGGGGCAGTTCGTAAGCCATGCGGATCACCTCGTGCGAACAGTACGCCCGGTGTGCAGCCCTATGCCGGCCAACGCGGGTGCAAGGATTCTGCGCAGGAACACCCGCCGCGGCAATACTGCAAATGCAGGAGAACCCTGGTTTTATTTACGTCGCAGCGGATCCAGCAAGGGCTTGAGGCCGTTGTGGTCGATTTCCTGCATCAGCGCCAGCAGGCGGCCGATTTCCCCTTTGGGGAAGCCTTCACGGGCAAACCAGTTCAGGTAATTGCCCGGCAAGTCGGCGATCAGCGTGCCCTTGTGTTTGCCGAAAGGCATTTCGCGGGTCACCAGCAGGAGCAGGTCGTCGGGGTTCATATATATAAGCCTAGCCGCCGGCCCGCTTGGGCGCGTAGCCCTGTTTCTGCAGTTCCGCCATCACGCGCTCGCAATGGTCGCCCTGCACTTCGATCACGCCGTCCTTGGCCGTGCCGCCCGAGCCGCAGGCGGCGCGCAGCTGCCTGCCCAGCAGCGCCAGCGCCATGGCGTCCAGCGGCAGGCCCTTGACCACCGTCACGGTCTTGCCGCCCCGGCCCTTGCTTTCGCGGCTTACGCGCACCGGGCCGCCCGCCGCGGCCGCCGCCTGCTTGCAGGCGCAGGCCGCCAACGGCCGGCGGCAGCCGGGGCACATTCTTCCGGCCTCGGTGGAATAGACCAGGCCGCCTGTGGGAGTTTGTTTCATTGGGAAGGGAGAACCAGGAAATGAGAACCAAGGACGTATCCGGCCGGCCGGCATCGCTGTAGTTTTAGAACGACCGTTCGCAAAAATTTGTGAACTAGTTCACGAAAACCGCAGAATGTACCTTATAAACACGGGCAGGGATCAGCAGCTACGCCCCCTCTCAGGACGATAACAACTTCGGGCGACTCGGGACGCGAACAATGACAGGCAGCAGTTTTCTGATCGGATTTTTCATCTTTGTCGGCAGTGTGGCCCTAGGCGCCCTCGGTTATGAACGCTGGCTGTCCCATGTGGTGGCCAACCGCAAAAAGGTCGCGCGCAACCATGCCCTGCGCGCCAAACCCCTGACCAGCCGCGACGAACTCCAGGTCTGGCGCTGGCTCGAAGAAGTCTTTCCCGAGCACCGCATCCTGCCCAAAATCCCCTTCACCGGTTTTATCGAACCCAACCAGCGCGGCGGCGACGCCCACTGGCAGGCGCTGCTGGGCACCGTGAATTTTTCCTGTGCGCTGGCCGACCAGAAAGGCACGGTGCTGGGCTGCATCGACGTGCTGGGCCGCGGCGAGGTGACCGGCCGCAACCATGCCTTCAAGCGCGAGCTGCTGGCCCGCGCCGGCATCCCCTACTGGATCATCGAAAGCCAGCGCCGGCCCAGCGCCGCGCTGCTGCGCGAGAAATTCCTGGGCGCCGCCATCAGTGAAGCCGGCAAGCTGGCGACCGCCGAACGCGCCCGCCGCGCCGCCCCCGCCAGGCTCGAGCAGCCCCAGCTCTCGCGCGTGTCCAGCAATGCCTCGGACCTCACCAAAACCGGCATGACGCCGCTGCACCTGAAGTCCACCCTCAAGCTGCAGTCGCTGGCCCGCGCCTTCGCCCTGCGCCTGGCCGGTGAAGAGCCGCGGCGCGACCGCATCCGCTACTCGAGCACCAATCCCAGCAGTTCGATTGTTTAGGGCTTCGGCTAAGCCCCTTTAAGCAGGAACTCCATCTCGGTCCCCGCCAGGTTCAGCACATCGTTGTGCGCCAGCGGCGTCGCCTTGGCACTTATAGGCTTGCCGTTGAGCGTCGACGGCGTCTCGCCGTCCATGTGGGCCACGTAGTAGCCGTCGCGCCGGTGCGAGATCGACACCACCGCCACGCCCGGCTGGCCGAAGGTGGTGACCGCCTTGACCACCGCCATTTCCAGGCCCGCCGATGAGCCCGACAGCACCTTGAGGCTGGCCTGCAGCGCGCCTGTGGTGCCCGGCAGCCCTATCGCATCGAGCGACATCGCCGTGGTTTCCTGGCTTTCGGCCTGCGCCTCATGCTCGGAGGTCGCCAGGTACTGGATCCTGAAGTTGCCGATGTTGATGATGTCGTTGTCGTGCAGCAGCTCGCGCGCCTTGACCATATGGCCGTTCAGGTAGGTGCCGTTGGTGCTGCCCAGGTCGCGCAGGTAGACGTCGGCGATGCCCTTGAGCTCAAACACGCAGTGCTCGCCGCTGACCACCAGGTTGTCGAACACGATGTCGTTGTACGGCCTGCGGCCCAGCGTGGTGCGGTCGCTCTTCAGGTAGACATGCTTGATTTCGACGCCTTCGACCGATGCGATGAGTTGCGGCATGAGGAGAAGCCTTTCTTCTGAGGTTGCCGCCACTCCCAACGCGGCGGTCTCTTCATCGTAGCGCCGCCCTCGCGAAGGCACAAGGGCAGCTATGTCTTGGGCGTATCTGTGTTCCGGCAGGCCGCGCGGACCAGCCGCTGCGTCGGGTTGGGTGTCACGTCGACAAACTCCATTCGCCTGACCACGCCCTCGGGGTAGGTCGAGGTCTTGTGCGACTCGCCCTGCCACAGCGGCTGCTGGTAAAAATCCAGCGAAAGGTAGCGCGCGTTTTTTTGCGCGCAGTCGAACTGCACGGTCGAGGTGTAGGAGCGGTAGGGCACGCCGTCCCAGCTGGTGCGCGGCTTGGAGCGGCTCACGCGTATCTTCATCGTGCGCACCTCGCCCTGTACCGACACCGGGATGGGATCCACCTCGATGGTGTTGACCAGGGGGTCCTGCGGGTCGCCCAGCACCGTGAACCACGCGGACTGCGCGTGCAGCATGGAGGCGCCTCCCAGCAAGCCCCAGAAAAAAAAGTTCTGTTTCATGATGACAAGTCTTCGATGTTGCTGACTCCAGGCGCCATGGCGATGAACAGCGCCCGGATGTTTCCGCCGCTTGCAGCACTTGCACAATGTCGCATTCAAACCAGTCTACCCCTCAGCGGCACGGCTTGTCACATCAAAAGACATCTCCCTACGCACGAAATTGAAGCCGGGGCGGCAAGTTGTAGGCGGCAACCCACACCCATGCGCGCCCCCTCCCTGCGCGCACCGATTTGGGTGGGGCCTAAGGTGAAGCCATGGAATTTTTCATGACCCTTTCATCACCAGTGAAGGCATGGAAAGTCCCATGGAAAGTCCATATCCCTCCAACCCCTGAAAGGTATTCCCATGAACAAGGACCAGGTCAAAGGCAAGATCAAGGAAGTCGCCGGTGAAGTGCAGGAGCACACCGGCAAGATGGTCGGCAGCACCGAGCAGCAGGCCAAGGGCCACGCCCGTGAATTCGAAGGCAAGGCCCAGAAAGCCGCCGGCGACGTGAAGGAAAACATCAAGGACCTGAACAAGGAAGTGAAAAAAGACCTGGAGCGCGATCCTCTCAAGCCTTGATGAATAGAGGTCCTCCAGGGACCTTCAACTTTCGCGCCTTCGCGCAATCCCAGATCGGCCGGTTTCCACCGGCCGATTTGCCGTGCGCGCCGCAAGGCATTGGCTGACGGGGTCGTAGCGCCTTCGCCGCTGGCACGCCTTCCGGCCGGCGCCCATCATGGGGCCATGGCCCGCAAAACCATCCGCAAAGCCGCAGCTTCCACGGCCTCCCTGCCCGACGAACTCACGCACGGCGGCCTGCGCCGGCCCGCCGTCACCATCCAGGGTTACAGCCTGCAGTTGCACGACGGCGAAGGCTTTGCCGGCGACAGCGTCAGCCGCAAGGCCTACAGCGAGATGCTCGACACCTGGCGCAAGCTCTACCGCCGCATCAGCGGGCTGGACCCGCTGGGCCGCAAGCCCACGGCCGAGATCGGCAAGAAGCGGCTCGACGAGCTGCTCAGGCGCAACGGCAAGGCCGCGGCCATCATCTCCGCCGCCTCGGAAGACTACGCCTGGCAACTGGCCCGCGTGGTGCGGCGCTTCCTCACCCATGCGTCATGGCAGGGCGTGCGGCGCATCGTGGTCGGCGGCGGCTTCCGGCAAAGCCTGGTCGGCGAGCTCGCCATAGACCGCACTGCCGAGCTGCTCTACCAGCGCGGTAGCCGTGTGCACCTGATGACCTTGCGCCACCACCCCGACGAAGGCGGCCTCATGGGCTGGGTGCACCTGGCGCCGCCCGAAGTGCTGTCCGGCTACGACGGCTTCCTGGCCGTCGACATCGGCGGCACCAATGTGCGCTGCGGCATCGTGCGGCCGCGCGCAAAGAAGATGCCCGACCTCACCGACGTCAGGGTCAGCGGCTTGCGCAAATGGGGCCATGCCGGCGATGCCGACGCCACCCGCCGCGAAGACCTGGTGCAAGGCATCGCCGCCATGCTCAAAAAACTCATCAAGCAGGCCGAGGCCAAGGGCCTCAAGCTCGCGCCCTTTGTCGGCGTGGCCTGCCCCGGCATGATTGCCGAAGACGGCTCCATTTCCTCCGGCGCGCAAAACCTGCCCGGCAACTGGGAAAGCCCGCGCTTCAACCTCGCGCAGCATCTCTGCGAAAGCCTGCCGAAACTCGGCGGCCATGACATGCAGGTGCGGCTGCACAACGACGCGGTGGTGCAGGGCTTGTCAGAGCTGCCCTTTATGCAGGGCGTCAAACGCTGGGCCGTGCTGACCGTGGGCACGGGTTTGGGGAATGCGAGTTTTGTGAATACGGCCGGGCCGGCTACCGCCAAGAAGCGGCGCACGGCTAAAAAGCGCTGAGGCCGGTATTACCCCCTCTCCCCCTGGGAGAGGGTTGGGGTGAGGGCCAGCGGCGGATCAATGGCCCACGGCTTCATGCACAGGCCGCGAGCCCTCACCCCTGCCCTCTCCCAGAGGGAGAGGGAGCAAGAATTACCGGGGCGCTATGGGCGCGCCGACAACTACACCCGGAAACACCTGCAGTTTTTCTACAGGCACAGGCGTAGGCGGCTGCAACACAACACCGGGGGACGTGCCACCCGAATCCCCACCCTGCACGGCCGGCGGCGTGCTTTCAGCCGGCACCTGGATCGTCACGTACTTGATCACCGGCGCCGGCTGCCAGCGCGGCGCSCCGCCTTCCGCGGTTGGGGCCGCACCCGCCATGCCCACGCCCGCCGGCAGTACGCCTGGCTGGCCTTCCTGCGGCGGCTCGGCGCCGTTGAGCAGGGCTTCGATGCGCTGCTGTTCCACGTCCGTCACGCCGCCGCCCTGCGGCGCGGGAAAGCGCATCTCCGCATCCACCACCTTGGCCTTGATCGCCTGCTGGAAAAATTCGCCCACGATGGGCAGCGCGCTGCGCGCGCCCTGTCCCCAGCTGTCGCCCATGGTCACGCGGTTGTCGTTAAAGCCGACCCAAGCGCCGGCCACCAGCTGCGGGTGCATCATCACGAACCAGCCGTCGGTGTTGCCCTGCGTGGTGCCGGTCTTGCCGGCGAAGTCGGCGCGCAGGCCGTAGCGGCTGCGTATCGCCGCGCCCGTACCCTGGTCGATCACGCCGCGCATCACGTCCAGCAGCGTCTGCGCCACCGTGGCCGCCATCACCGTCTCCGGCAGCTTGGGCTGGAACTCTTCCAGCACCTTGCCGTTGCGGTCTTCCACCCGCATGACGATGATGGGCTCGATGTAGCGGCCGTCATTGGCCAGCGTGCCGTAGGCCGAGACCATTTCCTTGAGCGTCACCGGGCTGGTGCCCAGCGCCAGCGACGGCACTTCTTCCAGCTTGCTTTGCCGCACGCCCATGGCCTTTGCCAGCTTGGCCACGTGCGCCGGGCCCACTACCTGCATCACCTGCGCGGTGATGGTGTTCTTGGAGAACATCAAACCCTGGCGCAGGCTCATGAACTCGCCGCTGGGCCCGCCGCCGTCGGTGGGCCGCCAGAAGGCGCCGTTGCCCAGCGGGATTTCCACCACGCCGTCGATAAACCCGTCGGTCTGCCGCGCGCCCTCCTCAAAGGCCGCGCCGTACACAAAAGGCTTGAAGGTCGAGCCCGGCTGGCGGCGCGCCTGCTGCACGTGGTCGAACTGGTCGTCCGCAAAATCCCGGCTGCCGACCCAGGCCCGCACCTGGCCGTTGCTCGGGTCCATCGCCATAAAGCCGGCCTGCAGCCGCGTCTTGTCGTCCTTCAGCGCCTGCATGAAGTCGGCATTCGCCAGCAAAACCTTGAGCGCCTGCTCGTCCGTCTGCCCCGCAGTGCGCGCGGCCTTGTACTCCGGGGTGTCGCGCACAAAGGCCAAGGCCAGCTCGCGCTGCGCGCCGCTCTTGGCCTTCCAGCCTGAATTGAAGCGCCAGTCCCCCGCCACGATTTTCTGAAGCCGGTCGCCCTGCGCCACCAGCGCCTTGTTGGCCATGGCCTGCAGGCGCGAGTCGATGGTGGTGTGCACCACCAGGCCGTCGGCATAGATGTTGTAGTCGTTGCGGTCGGCCCACTCGATCAGCCAGCGCCGCAGCTGCTGCGCCAGGTGCGGCATCTCGCCGAACTCCGGGTCCAGCCGCTCGAAGTCGATCTTCAGCGGCTTCTTCTTGAGCGCCGCGACCTTGTCTTCCGGCAGCTTGTGGTGCTTGACCATCTGCATCAGCACGGTGTTGCGGCGCTGCAGCGCGCGCTCAGGGCTGGACACCGGGTTGTAATAACTCGCGCCCTTGAGCATGCCCACCAGCGTGGCGCTTTGCAGCACGTCCAGCTCGCTGGCCGACTTGTCGAAATAGGTGCGCGCCGCCATCTCGATGCCGTAGGCGTTGTACAGAAAGGGCACGGTGTTGAGGTAGCTCTCCAGGATCTCGTCCTTGCTGTAGACCGCCTCGATCTTGAAGGCCGTGATCGCCTCCTTGAGCTTGCGCGTCAGCGTCGCCGAGCGGCCAATCTCCTCCGGGTACATATTGCGCGCCAGCTGCTGCGTGAGCGTCGAGCCGCCTTGCTTGCGGCCAGTGAGCGTCAGCAGCACCGACGACACCGTGCGCCGGAAGTCCATGCCGTGGTGGTCGTAAAAGCGATGGTCCTCCGTCGCGATCAGCGCCGCCACCACATTCGGTGAAATCGCGTCCAGCTTGACCCAGTCGCGGTTGGCGCGCTGGAAGCTCGCCAGCTCCTTGCCATCCACCGACATCAGCACCGAAGGCTTGGCCGTCTTGGCCTTGAGCAGGTCGCTGATGCTGGGCGTGAAGGGGATCAGGATCACGATGTACAGCAGCAAGGTGACCGGAATCGCCGCCAGCCCCAGGCCCACACCGCGCCAGGTGGGGTGGCGCAAGGCGGCCAGCCGGCCGGGAATGGTGGCCGCGAATGCGCGGATGCGGAGGCCTAAAGAGCTCATGAATGGGGTCTGGAAGGGGTTCTTCATTACCCGCAAGTCTAATTCGGCGCTGTAAACCCCTTTTGTAGGACGGCGGCGCAGCCAAAATCCCCCACCGGAAGCCCAAATTCGCCGCCCCGGCCCAGGCCGCCGCCCATCCCAAAACACGGCAAACGCCTACAACAGCCGCGCCGGCGCCGCCCTAAGCTGAATTTGATAAAAGAAGACAGGAGACGACCGCATGAGCTTCATCCCCTATTACCCCCATGTCCAGCCGGACCGCATCAACCTCAATGACCGCTCCGACACCGGCACCTGGACCGAGCGCCTGGGCGTCAGCCCCGAACAGCTGCGCCGCGCCATCGCCGCCGTCGGCGACACCGCCAGCAATGTCGAACGCTACCTCAGGGGCAGCAGCCGCGCTGACAGCGCGCCGGGCCGGGCAAGGCCCTCGGCCTCGGCCACGGCGTCAGACAGGCCCCGCTGAGCCCAGCCCAGGAGAGCGCCATGGCACCCCGCTTTGCAGCACCCCGCCCCATGCCCGGCACAGAGCCCGAGCTCATCGAACTCAAGGACCCCTTCGCCGCCCAGGTCTGGGCCAAAAAGTTCAACGTCAGCCCCGAGCAGTTGCGCGAAGCGATTGAAGCCGTCGGCGACAGGGCGGCCGATGTCGAGATGCACCTCAAAGGCAGCCGCAGCACCAGCAACGCGGACCGCGTCAAGAAAGTGGGCGGAGACAAGCCCCGTTGATGGCCGCGGCCATAAACGCCACAATGCCTGGGCGGTGACCCCTCGCCGCGTGCGGCGCATGCACAAGAAAGCTATGCGTAGGAGGCATTCCATGCTTGTGCAGCAAGACCACCACCCCACCCGCCGAACCGCCCTCGCGGCCTTGCCCGCCGCCGCCCTGTTGCTGCCCGGCCTGGTGGGCGCGCAAACACCATCGCGCCTGCAATCCTGGCCCCTCAACACCCGCGCCGCCACCGGCATCCACGACATCGCGCCCGCGCCCGACGGCGGCGTGTGGTTTTCGGCCCAGCGCAGCGGCCACCTCGGCTGGTTCGACCCACGCAGCGGCAAGACGGATTTGATTGCTTTGGGCGGCGGCTCATCACCCCACGGCGTCATCGCCGGCCCCGACGGCGCGGCCTGGCTCACCGACGGTGGGCAAAACGCGATTGCCCGCGTGGCCTGGCCCTCGCGCCAGGTGAAAGTATTCCCGCTGCCCGCCGGCACGCCCTACGCCAACCTCAACACCTGCGCCTTCGACGGCGACGGCAACCTGTGGTTCACCGGCCAGAGCGGCTACGTCGGCAAGGTCGACGTGCGCAGCGGCACCGTGACCGTGAAAGACTCCCCCCGCGGCCGCGGCCCCTACGGCATCTGCGCCACACCAAAAGGCGAAATCTGGTGGTGCTCCCTGGCCGGCTCCTTCATCGCCCACTTGGACCACAAAACCGGCGAATCCCGCATCGTCGAACCACCCACACCGCGCCAGGGCGCACGCAGGGTCTGGTCAGACAGCAAGGGCCGCATCTGGGTATCGGAATGGAGCAGCGGCAACCTCTCGATGCACGACCCGGCACTCGGCACAGGCGCCAACAGCTGGAAAACCTACAAAGCCCCAGGCGCCGACCCGCATGTGTATGCGGTCTACGTCGACCACAAAGACGTCGTCTGGGCTTCGGAGTGGAGCAACAACGCGATGCTGCGTTTTGACCCGGGCAGCGAGAAGTTTGAAGCCATCCCCCTGCCCCGCGCCAATGCCGCGGTGCGGCAAATCCTGGGCAGGCCCGGGGAGGTGTGGCTGCCTGAGAGTGGGACGGAGTTTGTGACGGTGATTAGGACGGGGTGAAACCATCCGATAACAATGCACGCGAAGACATATCCTGCTGAAGCTAGCTCGCCGATTTCATAAATTTAATCACTGAAGCCAACAACATTTCTGAAGAGCGTATTTCACACTCCCATATCTCCAAAACGCTCCAACCTAGTTGCGTTAGAGCTTCGCGATTGCGCTCATCGCGCTCAATGTTGCCGGTTATCTTCTTGTTCCAATACGATTGATTAGATTTTGGGAACGAAGCGATATCGCAATTGTGCCCATGCCAAAAGCATCCATGAATGAGGATAATTTTCTTGTGCCGCGGCAATACGATGTCAGGTCGCCCTGGAAGATCTCGTCGATGCAGTCGAAACCTGTATCCAAGTTTGTGTAGTAACGAGCGCACCAGCAGTTCTGGCCGAGTATCTTTGCTGCGTATCCGGCTCATTAGCTGGGAACGTTTTGCGGGAGATAGTTTGTCCATAACCAGTACTCACCAGACTCAGTTTGTCCATCTTGATACTATTGGCTTGTAACGCTCGCTATCACCGAACCCACCACGTGTTAATTCTGGGATAGAAAGCGCATTTTTCATTTTTGCTCGATTAGGGGTGCTATGGCTACTCGCAAAACAGATCCAGAACCGTTGAGCCAGCAACTTGAAGTCAACAAACTGGACTTCGACACCAAAAACCCTCGCTTCCCCACAGATATCGCGAAGGGGCCGGTAGATGCCCTTCTAGAACGGTTTGTCAGGGATGAACGCCTCCTAGAAATAGTTGAATCTATTGGTGGTCAAGGATTTTTTCCCGGCGAACCTCTCCTCGTTGTACAGAACAAAAAAAGATACACAGTAGTAGAGGGTAATCGCCGACTAGCGGCGTTAAAGCTGCTGACTGGGGAGCTTGATGTTCCCGAAGGGCGCACATCAATTGAACGCGCCTGCGAGAACGCGAATTACCAACCGTCCAAAGTGCAATGCTTAGTTTTCGAGAAAGAAGATCAAATAGTTCGCTATTTGGGATTTCGGCATATCACCGGCATAAAGGCATGGAGCGCACTCCAAAAGGCGCGGTACCTCGAAAGACTTTATGAAAAATACAAAGATCTACCAAGAGATGAAGGACTAAAAATCTTAGCGAGAGATACGGGGAGCAAAGGCCCTTATATGGGGCAGATGCTTACCTCGCTAGCGCTCTATGACAGGGCCGAGTCGAAAAACTTCTACAAATTAGGGCTCTCGCCGGACGACATTGATTTCTCAGTTCTCTCAACGGCACTCAGCTATTCCGCTATTGTGGATTTTCTTGGGATTGAATCAAGAAATGCCGCCGAAATATCGAAGCTTAAAGAAGATCGTTTAAACATGCTATTTAAATGGCTCTTTTTAGCTCGAAGTAATCAGAAAAGTATTGTCGGTGAATCAAGAAATTTAAAAAAATTAGCAGCGATCGTTACATCGGAAACAGCGGTTGTTGAACTTAACCGTAACGGATTGCTCGATGAGGCTTTCGAACTTAGCAAAGGCCCAGCCGAGGCTCTTACCGAATCTCTATCGGTATTACAAAGACGTCTTGCAAGAGCTCTTTCCCTCGTACCCAAAGTACCAGACATGAACCGGGCACATGAAGATCAAGCAGAAGAGATAGAGGCGACTGCCGCAACACTTCACGCCGCCATTCTGAACGCACTAAAACGACGGACCACACGCGACAAGATGTCAAAGCATTCCGGTGCACGAGGGAAAAATGCCTAAGTCAGCCGGCGCCACGGCCGTGCCAACAAAAAAAGCTGCAATAAAGAAGAAAGTTCATAAGCCTAAAGAGAAGAAGCCGATTCTCCAAAACTTGGAGAATCGCCCCAAGTCCTCCGATACTTATTTGTGGTGTGATTACATTGAGCTTAGGTGTCTGTCTCATGCGGACAATCGATTCTCGCGCGACAACTTGGAAGAGCTGTTGTCTGAAACCGTTGAGCTTGCAGAAGATGAAGACATGGGCAGCGAAGCTGATGAGCCCTCAGTTGAACTAGGAGAAGTTCCCCACGTTGAAGCCGAATCGGATGACGAAGCTTCTGAAGACTCTGACGAAGTAGCGGGCATCACTTCAGTTAGCTTGCCCCGCGTTGACCGTTACGAGACGCGATCTGCCGACCTATTCAAGAACCTTGCTTATCGCGCCGAAATTTTTGGCGATGCCTATCCGTTTGAGTTAAGTGCCGACTGTAGGGAATTAAAGCTTAGGGATTCTTCTTCCGTTTCTCGTCAGCTTTATCTGCAGCTTCTTCTCTCTTCGTCGCTACGGCTCGTGCCTCAAACCAGATGGGACGAAATTACAGAGCCCTTCGAGGAGCTGTGCAAGCGAATTTTTGAATGCTTGATGCCAGCGGGGTGGCAAGTCCATAGGTTTGGCGCAAAAAGTGCAAAAAGATATACCGGCCTGCTCGCTAATCGGCTTCGCAAATTAGCGAAGGACGTGAGGACAACGCTTCAATTAAAGGGAAGCGACTTCAAAGCGGGTGATCATGGGGATGGAGGTCTCGATATTGTGGCCTGGCATCCCCTTGGAAATGACTCACGCATCGGGATTCCTATTTCGTTCGCGCAATGCGGTTGCACTGCCGAAGAATGGTCGATGAAAAGCCTTGAACCAACTCCGGCGGCTATGCCCTATTTACGAACCCATCATCCTTGGGCTTCATACTATTTTATGCCTCAAGACCTAGTTAAAGCAGAAGGAAGCAAGCAGGAGTGGCAACGAAAGAGGTACCTTCGAGAATGCATCATCATTGATCGCTTGCGAATAATGCGGCTAGCAGCTGAATACGACGTAGTGGAAGAATGCCTTCCAAAAACTCGCTTAGCGGACGAGGTGAAGCTGCTTGCTGCCGCCTAGTGAATCCGAGGAATTCTTCGACCAATCGCTAGGTGCGGCGCTTACCACCACGCCTAGGATAAAGCCCCTTCCCCGAAAACAGATGACGGAAAAGCACTTCCGCAAGCAGCGGGGGAACGGCGTTTCCAATTTGCGTAAATTTTGACTCCACGTCACCGGCGGGTTCGAAGCCGTCAGCGAATGTCTGTATGAGCGCGCACTCTCTCCAGGAAAGGCGACGAGCACTAGGCAGCTTTGGGCGCTCCGGATTGGCATCTAGATGCTCGTACTTCTTACTGAAATCCCAACGTTGCTTCCACCCATCCTGCAAGTCAGACCAAGTTAGCGTCATAACCGGGCTTGCGGGATGGAGCGTGACGTGTCTCCAGTTGGCCACTACGGTGTAAGCAGGGCTATCCCATTTGGCTTTTCGATTCCTTGACATGTAATACCAAGAAAAATGGCCTTCCGGGTCATGAGGGCGTTCGTAAAACTCGCCTTCTGGCCATGTTGGCAAACCCTGTATTGCATCTCCATGAGACATATATGGCAATAGGCCATCGCTCGCTTCTGTAACTTTTCCGTGAGTAAGAGGAGGGAACTCGAAACGCTGGTTCAAATCCTTCCGGACTCCAACAATAAATAGTCGTTTCCGAGATTGAGGAATGCCATAGTCTTGCGCATTCAGAATTTGATGGCTTACGAAGTACCCCTCCTTCAAATACGCATCAGTTTGCTCTTGCAGAAATGCGCCGCTTTTTAAATGCTTAAGTCCCGAGACATTTTCCGCAATAAAGTACGGCGGACGCACAGTCCGTATCACGCGTAAAAATTGCTTGTAGAGATTTGTCCGTTTGTCCTTTTCAGGCTCCCTATTTCCAGCCATAGAAAATGATTGGCACGGATATCCACCCACAACTACGTCAGCTTCAGGGAAATTTATAACGCTTGAAATATCTTTCGCTGAAATATCGCAATCGGGAAAGTACTTTTTAAGGGTCGCACACGCATCAGCATGAACATCGTTCGCAAAGACAATGTGCCCGCCAGCGGCCTCAATGCCGAAGTCCATTCCCCCGCAACCGGAGAACAACGAAAGCACACGAATTTTTGATCCGCTTCCTTTAAATAAATTTTCACTCACGCGAAACCCGATTACTCATTGATTGCTCTCAATATCACTCATAGCTCTGCATTCTAGATTGCACCGGAATATCAGAACATCAGTTGTTCGATATCTTTGTATCCCTCCGCCTCAACGCCCACCCAAAATAAGCCCCCTCCACCGCCATCACCCCGCCCCCCAGCGCCACCACTGCGCTGGTCCCTATGCGGTCAATCAAGGCCGCGGCCAGCACCACGCCTAGCGATTGGCCCAGGAACAGGAAAGACGCGAACAGCGAAACGGCGGTGCCGCGCGCCTCGGGTGCCATCTGGGTGGCGTTGGCCTGCATGACGTTGTGGAACATGAAAAAACCAAAACCACCGACCAGGCTGGCCGGGATGGCCGGGCCCCAGTGCGGGATGTAGGCAATCGCCAGCGCACTGATGCCGAGCAGCGCGCCGCCCAATAACACCAGGCCGTGCTGGCCCAGGCGGGGGATCAGCGCGCGGCCTGCGGCCATGTAGCCGACGCCGCCCAGGCCGAAGAGCGCGACGATGGCGCCTGAGACCGAGAGCGACAGACCCAGGGCATGGTGCAGGTGCGAGGCCCACATGGCCAGCACCCCAAAACCCATGGCGCCTTCGATCACGGCCAGCAGCAGGATGGTGCGCGACCAGGGGCGGCTGGCGATCAGCAAGGCCTGCTTGATGAAATGCGGGCGTACCACGGGTGCTTGCGGTGTTGGCATGGCCTCTGCCGCAGGTTGTGCTTTTTGCTGCCGGCGCAGATCGCCCCATAGCAGCGAGCCCACAGTGCCAAACAGCAGCACGAGGAAGGCAAACGCCCAGCGCCAGCCAAGCGCGTCGGTCAGCAGCCCACCCAGCAGCTGGCCGCAGACAATGCCCAGCGTGCTGCCCAGGCCGGTGCGTGTGAGCATCTCCTGCAGCTCATGGGGCGGCACGGCGTCGCCGACCCAGGCCATGGCGAGTGGGATCAGCGCTGCGGCCCCCAGAGCCATCATGATGCGGGCGAGCAGCAGCACGTCGAGGCTGGTGGCGAACACGGCCACCCCGCTGCCGACGCTGCAGCCCAGCGCGGCAAAGGTGACGATGCGGAACTTGCCCAGCCTGTCGCCCAGCGGTCCGTAAAACAATTGCGAGATGCCGTAGGTGACGGCAAACACCGAGACGACTTGCGCGGCCTGTGCGAGGCTGACGGCGAAGACGCGTGACAACTCGGGCAGCATGGCGTCGCAAATGCGCTGGGCCACCATGCTGGAGAAGGTGGCGCAAGACAGCAGCAGGATGGAGCGGCGGGTGGCGGGAGAGAGGGATGAACCAGGCGAAGTGGAAGAGCGGGTGGCGCCAGGCGCAGCGGCTGAAGTCATGAAGTGAAGGGGCCCGAATCTGGTTGCCGCAGGCAAGACACCCACGCTGTGTTTGATTGTAGGCAAACACCTGCGAAGCGTGCGGGCAAGGGGTATGTGTCGCCGCCCCTGTGCAAAATGGCAGGTCGACAAGCCCAGGAGACACCATGGACAGCGCAACAACACGCGCACCCCAAGCCGCGGTGGCCGAGCGCTTCAGCTTCCGGCCTTTGCAAACCACCGACCTGCCCCTGCTGCACAGCTGGCTGTCGCGCCCGCACTGGACCGAGTGGTGGGGGCCTGTGCCTACGCTCGCTGAGGTACAAGCCGAATACGGCGCCTGGATCAGCGACCCTACCCAGGTGCAGCCGCATATCGCGCTGCTGGACGGTGAGCCCTTCGGCTACATCCAGTCCTATATGGCCATGGGGTCAGGCGGCGGCTGGTGGGAGGCGGAGACCGACCCGGGCGTACGCGGCATAGACCAGTCGATTGCCGACGCCGCGCAGTTGGGCAAGGGCCTGGGCACGGCGATGGTGAAGGCCTGGGTGGCGAAGCTGTTTGCCGACCCGCGGGTCACCCGCATCCAGACCGACCCGGACCCGCGCAATGCGCGCGCGATCCGCTGTTATGAAAAAGCCGGGTTTCGCGCGGTGAGTGAAGTGTTGACGCCGGATGGGACGGCGTTGTTGATGGTGTGTGAAAGGCCGTAGGCGACCGGCACAGCTTCTTCAGGGCGTGGCGACGGCGGGCGCGCGCTGCGGCGCGGGGCGCTGGGTGCGGACGTAGTTCAATTCGTTCTGCGCGCGCCTGTCGTTCTTGTCAAGTTCCAGGCACTGCAGGTAGACTTTTTCGGCATCGTCCCAGCGGCCTTGCTCGACATAGACATAAGCGATGCCGCGCCAGGCGCGGGACAGCTCCTTGTTCTTGACCTCGGGCGGGGAAAACTCCTTGGCGGCGGCTTCGGCCTGCTCGAAAATTTTGAGGGCCTGGGGCCAGTTGCGCTGCCCGAGGTAGACGGTGCCGAACTCGCCCAGGTACTGGGAGTTCCGCGGCGCCAGGGCCAGGGCGGCCTCGAGCGCGCCGCGTGCTTCGGCCGGGCGTTTGAGTTCTATCAGTGCATAAGCCTTGAGGTACCAGGCGTCAGACCAGACCTGAGGCACGATGATCGCGCCCTGCTTGGGCTCTTCCTTGGAGTTGGCCGCCTGCAGCAGGTACATCAGCTTTTCCACCTGCCAGCGGCCGGTGTAGGGTTTCGCTTTCTGGTCCTTGTAGCGCAGCTCGTAGGCGGCGATGACTTTGTCGAAATGGTCGGCAATCGCGCGATCGGGCTGGCGAAGCTGCAGCAGCTGGGCGCCGGCCATCAGTTGCTGCTCCAGCGCGGCATCCTCAGGGTTGGCCGCCGCGGCTGCTTGTGGGGGTGCACCTGCTGCTGCGGACTGGCTGAATGCGGGAGAAGCGGCAAAGAGTGAGAAAGCCAGCGCCGTTGCCGCCAGCCAGGTCGTTTGCTGTTTGAGGATTTCGCGCATTGTGGGCATCCAGGTTAGGGGCACAAAAAGAAAACTACGAGCAATCACGACAAGCGAACGGCGGGCTGCTTTGCCGGCACGCTAGCGCCGCAGGCGGTCCTTGATCTGTCCATACACCGGGTCTTGCAGCCAGGCGGCGGTGCTTTTGGGAAAGGGCCTGATGCCGCCCGGGTTGGGCAACACGACGTCGGGGCCGGCGTTGCCGGGTGTCAGGATCTTGCCCGACGGCAGACCGAGCATGCCGATCTCATAACGGACACCGGCCATGCCGCTTGCTTCATCCACGGCTTCCAGCACGTCGATGCCGAAACCGGATGCGTCGGGCGGCTGCCCCACCAGCTGCGCGCCATTGAATTCACGCAAGGCGCCGGCCAGCCAGGCGGCGCCACCACCGGTTTCACCGTCGACCAGCACCAGCCATTTCCCGGGCACCAGCCATTCACGCAGTTCGAGCATGCCGGTGGTGTTCAGGCCTTTGATGCGGTTCACGCTGTCGGTGGCGGAAAAAGGCTGGGCCAGTGTGCTGCCGGGGCGGTAGTGCACGGGCTGCCAGGCGCCCGCCCCGCCATGCTTGCCGAGCAAGGCCAGCGTCCACTGGACAACATCCATCCTGCCGCCGGGGTTGCCGCGCAGGTCCAGCACACGAACGCCGCTGTCGTCGGCGGGCTCCACGCGCAAGCCTTCCAGGAGGCGGGCCGGCGTGTCTTCAAAAAAAGCGGCAAGGCGGATGTAGAGGTGGCCAGGCGCCCACCCCACCACCACGGTTTTGTCGTACACCGAAGGGGCGCGGGCAATGCTGCGGGTTTGCGGCGGCTCGCCGGGGCGCTGCGAGACCAGTTGCAGGGGGGCCGCCGTGGAGTGGTACAACAGCTCAAAAAATTCGGCGCCGCCCATGTCCACAAGCGGCAGGCCGTCGAGGTTCACCAGCACGTCGCCGGCTTGCAGGCCGGCTACCGCCGCGGGGCTGCCGGCCACGGTGTCGCGCACCACCCACCGGCCGTTGACGCTGACCGCGACCAGGCCTGGATCGAAACGGCCGCCTTTGCGCCAGCGGTCAAATTCCGCCGGTGTGTAATAGCGGCCGCGCGGGCCCATGAGGCTCATCACGCGGCGCTTGCATCGCAGGGCCAGCCTGTCGGCCTCGGCCTGCGGCAACTGGTGCCACTCGGCGACCAGCAGGCCCAGGGCACGCCCCGCCTGCTCCGGGTCATTGGGCGCGGCAGCGAGTTCGGGTGGCGCTGTCTTTTGGGCGCAGGCTTCGTACAGCTGCGCATAGCTGTGCACTGCGAGCGCCTGGCTATGCATGGCCTGCATCAGGTAAGTCACCTCCAGCGCATTGCGTTTGGCGGGCTGGGCCTGCGCGGGCGCAGCCGCCAGCAGCGCCAAGGCAGCCAGCAGGCCGGCAGCCTGCAACCGGCGTATCACAAGGCCTTGCCCAGCCGCCCCACACCCTCTTCAATCTTCGCCACATCGGCCGTGGCAAAGCTCAGGCGCAAGGTGGCAAGGTCGGGGTTGGCCGCATAGAACGGCGCGCCGGGCACAAAGGCGACGAGCTGCTCGATCGCTTTTTTGGCGAACTCGCCGGCGTCCTGGCTTTTGCCGTTGGCGCCGGTGAGGCGGGCCCAGAAGAACAGGCCGCCTTGCGGCTGGGTGAATTCAATCGCGTCGCCGAGTTCGCGTTTGAGGGCATTGCCCATGGCGGTGGCGCGCTCGCCGTAGACCTTGCGCACGCGCTTGAGGGTCTCGGGCATGCGGCCGGCTTTGAGGTACTGGGCGGCGGTGGCCTGAGCGAAGGTAGAGGTGTGGGCGTCGCTGAACTGTTTGCACATGGTGGCCTTGGCCAGCAGTTCGGCGGGGGCGACCATCCAGCCCACGCGCAGGCCGGGGCTCAGCACCTTGCTGAGGGAGCCGCAGTGGGCGAGCAGTTCGCGGCTGCCAGGCACGCTGGCGCTGAGGGCCAGCAGCGAGGGCGGCGGCGCTTCGCCGAAAAACAGGTCACCGTAGGGATCGTCCTCGACGATGAGGGTCTGGTGCTTGACGGCCATCTCCAGCACCTTCTTGCGGTGCTCCAGGCTCAGCAGCGCGCCGCTGGGGTTGCCGAAGGTGGGGATCAGGTAGACGAACTTGGGTTTGTGCTGGGCGATGAGCTGCTCAAGCTCGTCGGTCTTGACGCCGTGGGCGTCGATAGGCGCGCTGATGAGTTCTGCGCCGTAGAGGCGGAAGCACTGGATGGTGGCGAGGAAGGTGGGGCCTTCGACGATGACCTTGTCGCCGGGGGAGATCATGGTCTTGCCGAGCAGGTCGAGCGCCTGCTGGCTGCCGGTGGTAACGATGAGGTTGTCGGGGGCGACGTCTTTGGCGCCCTTGGTGGCCATGAAGGCGCTGAGCTGTTCGCGCAGCGGGCCGTAGCCTTCGGTGGCGCCGTATTGCAGCGCGCCGCCGGGTTCTTCAGTGAGGGCCTTGTTGCTGGCTTCCTGGATGCCGGCCACGTCGAACATGGCGGGGTCGGGGAAGCCGCCGGCAAAGCTGACGATGCCGGGCTTGCCCAGCAGTTTGAACAATTCGCGGATGGCGGAGGTTTCAACGTTGTTGAGGCGGTCGGCAAAGTGCAGGGGCATGTTCGGTTTCTCGCTTTCTGGGCTGCATTGTCGCCAATTTGGGCGGGGGTTGTGCGCTACTTGGCGGCTTGGAGGCGCCTGGAGGACGTCTTTTGGGGTGGTTGACAGAGTATTAGTCTAGAGTAATACTCCATTCATGAGCGCCGCCGACAACCCATCCACCACCTCACCTTCCACGCCTGCCCCGACCCGTGATCGCCTGCTGGAGGCCGCCACCAAAGTGTTCCTGGCCCAGGGCTTCACAGCCGCCTCGATGGACATGGTGCGCCAGGAGGCGGGCGTGAGCAACGGCAGCCTGTACCACCACTTCCCGACCAAGGCGCTGCTGGCCGACGCGCTGTATGCGCACACGCTGCGCGACTTCCATGCGGCGCTGGCGGCGCCGATTGCCGGCAAGGCCTCGGCGCAGGCCGGGGTCAAGGGCCTGCTGCGCGCCTATATCCAGTGGGTGGTGCAACACCCAGAGCAGGCGCGGCTGTTGCACGCGCTGCGGCGCGGCGGCGGCGTGACGGACGGCGCGGAGATCAATGCGGCCAATGAGCACGCTTATGGCGCGCTGAAGGCCTGGATGGAGCAGCGCATGGAAGCCGGCGAGATGCGGGCCATGCCTTTTCACCTGTGGATGGCGCTGCTGTTTTCGCCGGCGATGTCGCTCACGCAGCGCTGGGCCAGCCAGCCGGCGCCGGCCGTCGCACCCAAGGTGCGTGCCGCGCTGGAGCACGCCGCCTGGATGGCCGTGGCGCCCTGAAGCCTTCATCTTCTTCACCCTCTTCACCCTCTTCACCTTCAACCAAGGAGTCCCTGTATGAAAGTTGTCAACGTTCATCAACGCCTTTTGCATGCAAGCCCGGAACGGGTGGGTGCGCTGCTTGATTCACTGGGCTCGCCGGCCGATGCGCTGTGGCCGGGACGGGCCTGGCCGCGCATGAAGTTCGACAGGCCGCTGGCTGTGGGCGCGGTCGGCGGCCATGGGCCGATTCGTTATACGGTGGAAGCGTATGTGCCGGGCCAGTCGGTGCGCTTTCGCCTAACGGCGCCTGCGGGATTCGAGGGCTGGCACGGCTTTGAAGTGCTGGACGCCACGCCCGCGCATTGCGTGCTGGAGCACCGCATCGAGATGCAGGCGCGCGGCCCCGCCCTGCTCTACTGGCCGCTGGTGATAGCGCCGCTGCACGACGTCTGCGTGGAAGACGTGCTGTCGCAGGCGCAGCTCTCGCTGGGCCTGGAGCCCCGGCCCGTGCCCTGGACGGCGCGCGTGCGCCTGCTGCGCCGGCTGGCTTCGGGCGGCAGGCGGCCGGCGCCGCCGTTCGCGCGGGGGCAGCATGCCCGCTGACACGCTCGTGGATTTGTTGCCCTTCGGCCGCGAGGTGCTGGCAAAGCAGCCTTTCAGCGCTCTGCTCGAGGCGCGGCTCGATGCCTTTGCCCCCGGCGGCGCGGAACTCTCGGTGCTTGTTGTGCCCAGCCTGCTGCAGCAGCATGGCTTTGTGCATGGGGGCGTGTTGTCTTACCTGGCGGACAACGCGCTGACGTTCGCAGGCGGATCGGTACTCGGCGATTCGGTGACGGCCGAGTTCAAGATCAATTACCTGCGGCCGGCCAAAGATGCCGAACGCCTGCTGGCCGTGGCCACGGTGGTGGGCAGCGGCAAGACACAGGCCGTGTGCCGCTGCGACATCTTTGTGCTGCGCGGGGAAGAGCGCACCTTATGCGCCGCGGCGCAGGGCACGATTCGTAAAGCGGGCTAGGGACTGTCAAGAGGCCAGGCCTCGCAAAACGCGGTACCGGTGGGACAGTACAAATCGGCCGTTTGATCGCCCTTGAACGATATATTGACAATATTGTATAAAAACGATATTGTGCAAATATCACTCAAAGGTGGTATCAATGAGCACGCTTCAAACCTTTCCCGTTCAGACATCGGCACAGCTGTCAGTGCATTTGAAATCGCTGCGAAAAGCACGCGGACTGACGCAGACCGCGTTGGGTCAGCGCATAGGCGTCAAGCAGGTCCGCATGGCCGATATTGAAAAAAATCCCGGCGCGGTGAGTCTCGATCAGCTGCTTCAGGTGTTGCACGCGCTGGATGCACGAGTGCTGCTGGCGGACTTGCGACGGTATGCCGAGACCGACGCACCACCCGCCCCCACCGCGAACAGCCCCACGGCCGATTGGTAGCCGGGGAAGCGCTTGAGAAAATCATGACGAGACAATTTCAAAAGGTGGCCCATGGCATTCGCCGATCTTGATGTGTGGATGAACGGCCAGCACGTGGGTCTGTGGTTCTGGACGCGCACCGGCACCCCGGGCTTTCGCTACGACGAAAGCTGGCTGCGCTCGCCCCAGGCGCGTCCGTTGTCGGTATCGCTCCCCATGCCGGCCGGCGGCGGCGACGTGATGGGCGCCAAGGTCGAGCATTACTTCGACAACCTGCTGCCCGACAGCGGCCGCATCCGCGAACGGCTGCGGCGGCGCTTCGGGACCTCTTCCATTCGCGCGGCCGACCTGCTGGCCGCCGTGGGCCGTGATTGCGTGGGCGCGCTTCAGTTGATGCCGCAAGGCCTGCAGCCACCGCCGCACGACCGCATCGACAGCACGCCGCTGAGCGACAACCAGGTGGAGACGCTGCTGGGCGAGGTAACCGGGGACGGCGCGGAAGGCGCCTCGCTGGCGGATGACTTCCGGATCTCGATTGCCGGTGCGCAGGAAAAAACAGCACTGCTGCGCATAGGCCGGCGTTGGCACCTGCCATCGGGCTCTACGCCTACCACGCACATCTTCAAGCTGCCCTTGGGCCTGGTGGGCAATATGCGTGCCGACATGACGGACTCGGTGGAAAACGAATGGCTCTGCGCCACCTTGCTGGCTGCATTGGGGTTTGAGGTCGCGCCGACAGAGATGGGCCGCTTCGGCAACCGAAAAGTGCTGATCGTGGAGCGCTTCGACAGGCGATGGATGGACGGCGGCGCATGGATCGCGCGCCTGCCGCAGGAGGATTTCTGCCAGGCCACCGGGACGCCCGGCGACCTCAAGTATGAAAGCGACGGCGGCCCCGGCATACGCGCGGGCCTGGACTTGCTGCGGGGAGGCAGCAATGCCGGTGCCGATCTTTTGCATTTCGCGCAGGTCCAGCTGGCCTTCTGGATCATGGGGGCCACCGACGGCCATGCTAAAAACTTCTCCATCTTCCTGGAGCGCGGCGGCAGCTTTCGCATGACGCCGCTGTACGACGTGCTGTCGGCCTGGCCCATCATCGGCAACGGGCCCAACCAGGTCAGCCCGCGCCGCGCCAAATTGGCCATGGCCTTGCGCAACAAGAATACGCACTACCACCTGCACGAAATCCGCACCCGCCACTGGGAGGAGCTGGCGCGGCAAAGCGGCGTGCCCGGCGCCTTCGACCAGATGGTGGCGCTGGTGCTGCAAGTGCCGCACGCGCTGGAACGTGTGGCCGAACAGCTACCGCCGGACTTTCCCGAACCGGTGTTTTCCGCCATACGCCGCGGCATGCTGGCGCAGGCTGAAAAGTTTGTGGCCGAACTGCCATGATGGAGACCGCTCCCCTGCAGGCGGCGCGCCAGGCCTACATTGCCCGCATCAACCGCGTGGTGGACCACATCAGTGCCAACCTGGCCGGCACGCTGGATTTGCAGGCCCTGGCCGACGTGGCTTACTTCTCGCCCTGGCACTTTCACCGCGTGTTTCAGGCAGTAACGGGCGAAACCCTGGCCGACTGCGTACGCCGGCTGCGGCTGGAGGCCGCGGCCCAGCGCCTGATTTTTACGCCGCAGACCGCGCTGCAAATCGCGCTCGACACGGGCTTTGCTTCTGCGGAAGTCTTCAGCCGTGCCTTTCGCACCCACTTCGGCACGACGCCCACAGCGTGGCGGCGCGGGGGCTGGCGCGAGTGGGCGACGCGCCGGCAGATTGAACTTAGCAAGATTCATCAAGGCAATCACAAGCCGAATCAAGACTCCATCATGGCGTTGTTTAAAGATAGAACCCTCTGGCCCACCGGGCCGGTACCTTCATCCGAAAGAACTCTTGCCATGCACATTGAACTCAAAACCCTTCCCCCCATGCGCCTGGCTTATATGCGCAACACCGGGCCGTACGGCGACCAAGTGGCGCAGCTGTGGCAGCGCTTTGTTGCCTGGTGCGGCCAGCACGGTTACATGAACCCGCGCCCCAAGATGTACGGCATCAGCCAGGACAACCCCGAGATCACACCGGCCGACAAGTGCCGCTACGACGCCTGCATTGAGGTGGACGAAACTTTCAAACCGCAAGGCGAGATAGGCGTGCAAAACTTTGGCGGCGGGCGCTATGCCTGCGGCCGCTTCACCGGCAAGCCGGGCAACGCCGTGCACGAAGCCTGGACGCACATGTTCGCCGAGTGGCTGCCGCAAAGCGGCTACCAGCCGGACAACAAACCGGCGCTGGAACTGTACGAAGAAGACTTTGTGATGGATCCGAAAACAGGAAACTTCAGCTGCTGGCTGTGTGTGCCGGTCAAGACGCTATAAAACCTGCGCCGCTTTAATCAAGGCGAATGCCGGCGCGGGCAACCGTCGCGCGGTAGCGTGTGATCTCCGAATCCATCACATCACGCAGCGCCTGCGGCCCCAGGAAGGCCGGCTCCAGGGACTGCTGCTGCAGCTTCTTGCCGACTGCGGGCTCGGCGATGATGGCCGTCAACGCTTGCAGCAGCTGGTCGCGCACGGCAGGCGAAATGCCCGCCGGCGCGGCGACCGCATACCAGCCGTCCAGCAGCGCCGGCGATAGCTGCAGCTCGCCGTAAGCGGGCACGCCGGGAATCTGGGCGGAGCGCTTTTCGCTGATGACCGCGAGGGCGCGCAGCTTGCCGGACTGCACCAGGGGATTCACGGCCGCCAGGGTGTCTATGCCCATGCTCACGTCCGCGCGCACCACGCCAATGTCGGCCTCGGCGCTGCCCTTATAGGGAATGGCGGAGAACTTCACGCCGGCGGCATTGGCCAGCATCTCGCCGGCCAGGTGCGGCGCCGAGCCGGCGCCGAAGGTGGCGTAGGTCACGGCGCCCGGCTCGGCCTTGGCTTTGGCCAGCACGTCCTTGAGGGTTTTGTAGGGTCCGGTGGCCGAGGTCACCAGAACCAGCGGCGTGCGCGCGACCATGGCGATGGGCGAGAGCTGCTTGAAGGGGTCGTAGCCCAGCTTGCTGCGCACCGCGGGGTTGACGGTGTAGCTGGTGGAGCCCGAGAACAGCAGCGTGTAGCCGTCGGGCTCGGCCGCGATCACCATGCCCACGCCAATGGCCGTGGCGGCACCGGGCTTGTTGTCGATGACCACCGGCTGGCCCAGGCGGGCGCTGAGCCGCTCGCCGATGATGCGGGCCGCGACGTCGGTGCCGCCGCCCGGCGGAAAGGGAACCACCATCCGTATCGGCTTGACGGGCCAGGCCTGCGCTTGCGCCAGGCCCGGAAGCGCGAAGGTGAAGCAGGCGGCGGCTATCAAGACCGCGTGAAGCAGCGAGCGGCATGAATCGGAAGGCATGGGCATCTCCGGTGGGGTGGCAATCACAAGACAAACTCAGGCGGCTGCCGGCGCGGCATGCCAGGGCAGCCCGGCGGGCTCACCCAGGTCCCAGTAGAGGCCGGCCATGATGCGCAGGCCCTCGCGGGCCACGGGCGCCAGCAGGTGTTCGTCGGGCGCGTGCTGCGCGCAGGCCGGGTAGGAGTGCGGCACCCATAGCGTGGGCAGGCCCAGCAGGTCGGCGAACACGTCGTTGGGCAAGGAGCCGGCCAGGTTGGGCAGCGTGACGACCGGCTTGCCGCTGCTCAGCGTGATGGAGCGCTGCGCCCAGCCCACCCAGGGGTGGTCCAGGTCCAGGCGCGTGGCCGCGCCGGTGAGCGTGATCTCGATCTCGACGCGGTTGAAACCGTAGCGGTCCAGGTGCTTGCGCAGGATGCCCGCGAGGTCCTGGTAGGGCGTGCCGACCACAAAGCGCAGCTGGCAATGGGCCACGGCCTCGGCGGGAATCGCGTTGACGGGACGCTGCGGCGAGCCGGCGCCCAGCGCCAGCACTTCGATCGTGTTCCAGCCCATCAGGCGTTCGGCCGCGCTGAGGCCGGGCTCGCCCCAGCCGGCGTCGGGCAGCGGGTCGTCCGCACCGCCGCCTATGGCCACACCGACCAGCGCGCGGCGCACCGACGGGGGCAGCACGCGCGGCTTGAGGGCCGCCACCTGGATGCGCCCGCGCGCATCGACCAGCGAGGCCACGGCGCCGGCCAGCACGCTGGCCGGGTTGAGCAAGGCGCCGCCCCAGTTGCCCGAGTGGTAGGCCTTGTCGCGGGCGCGCAGGCGCAGGCTGAAATTGACCGCGCCGCGCGAACCCAGGAACAGCGTGGGTTTGTCGGCATGCACGCGCGGGCCGTCGCAGGCGATCAGCAGGTCGGCCTTGAGCTGCGCGCGCTGGCTTTCGCAAAAGGCGTGCAGGCCGGGCGAGGCGGCTTCCTCGCCCATCTCAAGCAGCAGCGTGGCGTTGTAGCCGAGGCGGCCGCCGCGCGCCTTGATCACGCTGGCCAGCGCGCCGAGGTTGACGGTGTGCTGGCCCTTGTTGTCGGCGGTGCCGCGGCCGTACCAGCGCTCGCCTTCACGCACCAGTTCCCAGGGCTGCAGCCCTTCGCGCCAGCGCCCTTCCTGGCCGCTGACCACGTCGCCGTGGCCGTAGGTCAGCACGGTGGGCAGCGCCGCATCTTCCACGCGCCGCGCGACCAGGAAAGGGCCGGCGCCCTCGACCGGATTGGGCATGACGCTGCAGGAAAAGCCGAGCGCGCGCAACGAGTCGGTCATCTCGCCGCGCAGGTAGTCGGCCAGCGCGGGGTTGGGTTTGCCGCTGTCGCTTTCGGTGCGCAGCGCGACGCGCCTTTGCAGGACGTCGAAAAAATGGCCGTCGTCAAACCAGGCCGCGGCGGCATCAAGGCAGTCGGATCTCAGCATATTTCACCGTGTTATGGAAGCCGCGCGGCGTGGGAGCGCGGCATGCAACCAAATGTAGGAAGAATCGGGGCTTACTACAATGAGAGATATCGCAACAAACCATTGCCTTTTCGGCAAACCATGGCTTTCACCTGCCAGGCGCCTTCGCATGAAAACCTCTTTTTTCAGCACGCAGATCCGCTACTTCCTCGAGGTGGCCCGCACCGGTTCGGTCAGCCAGGCCGCGGCGCAGTTGCACGTGGCGGCTTCGGCCGTAAGCCGCCAGGTCGGCAAGCTGGAAGACCAGCTGGGCTGCGCGCTGTTCGAGCGCAGGGCGCGCGGCATGGTGCCCACAGACGCGGGCGAACGCCTGATGGCCTATGTGCGTGCGGGCAGCGACGACGCCGAACGCGTAATGGAGCAGGTGCGCGGCCTGGCGGGCTTCAGCGCACGGCGCGTGCGCGTGGCCTGCACCGAGGGCTTCGCGACAGGTTTCATGCCGGAAGTCATGACCGGCTTTCGCCTCAGCCACCCCGAAGCACTGATCGAGCTGAGCGTGGGCTCGCCCGAAGCGGTGAGCCGACTGCTGCTGCAGGGCGAGACCGACGTGGCGCTCAAGTACAGCGTGGCGCCGGAAAAAGGCGTGACGGTGCGGCATGCGGCCACCGCGCCCATCTACGCCCTGATGCTGCCCACGCACCCGCTGGCGCGGGCCCGCGTGGTGACGGCGGCGGATGTCGTGAAATACCCGCTGGGCATCAGCGCCAAGGGCATGACGGGCCGCCAGCTCTTCGACATGGTGGCCAGCATCCAGGGCCTGGAGTACCAAACCTCGGTGGTCAGCAATTTTTCGTCGGCCCTGCTGCCCAGCGTGCGCAGCGGCGACATCATGCTGTCGGGCTACCTGACGGCCGCGCACCTGATACGCCAGGGCCAACTGGTCGCCGTGCCCTTTGCCGAGCCGCAACTGAGCCAGCGCGTGCTGCAGGTGCTGTCGCTGCACGGCCAGACGCTGGCGCCGCTGGTGCTGGACTTCACGACGCAGTTGATCGCCGCCATACGCCAGTCGGGCGACGGCATGGCGCCGGCGCGCAAGCGTGCCGCGAAAAAGAGCGGCTGAGCGCGCTACCCTTTAAAAGCGGTTTTTACAAACCTGGCAGCGGCAGCAACTTGCCCTCGGCCGATGAGGGCGGCGCGATGCGCAGCACGCGCGACAGCGTGGGTGCGATGTCCACCACTTCCACACGCGCGTCAGTGCGGCCGGGCTTGACCCAGGCGGGGCCGTAGACCAGGATGGGCACCTGGGTGTCATAGGGATGGGGCGAGCCGTGCGTGGCAACCGTGTTGCCGAACATCCAGCCCGGCCTGGGCGAATACTGCACCTCGCCCGAAACATCGGGGTGCCAGGATTTGCGGATCTGTTCGAAGAACGGCGCACCGGCGCGGCTTCCGCTTAGCAGCTCGCGCCGGGTATAGGCCGCGGCGAAGCCGGGCTCGGCCATCAGCAGCGCGCGGGTTTCCTCGGCCACGGCATCGGCATCGGCCCGCTTTTGCGCGATGAGCTGTTTGTTGAGCAGCACGCTGGAGCCCGAGAAGCCCGCGGCCCATGTGCCTTCGCCGAAACGTTTTTCCAGCCCGGCGTTGACGCGCGCCAGCACCTGGCTGCCATTGATGCGGCCGGACTCACGGCCCTGGCTGGCGTTGTATTCGGGCGCTGGCATGAAGCCGTGGTCGGCGGTGAGCACGGCAATGTAGTTGTCCTTGCCGATGCGCGCGTCCAGGTCCTGGAAGAAAGCCTGCAGCAAGCGGTCCAGCTGCAGAAAATGGTCGTGCGAGAGGCGCGACTCTGCGCTGAAGGCGTGGTTCACGTAGTCGTGGCCCGAGAGGCTGACCGAGAGGATGTCGGGGATGTCGTCCTGGCCGAGCTGCTCGCCGGCGATGGCGGCGCGCGCGAAGTCCAGCGACATGGCATCAACAAACGGGCCGCGCAGCAGCGAGTTGTAAAAGCGCGGGCCGGGCGCCGCGTCTTCCTTCGCGCCGAACATGGCCGGCAGGCCGCCGCCCGCGGGGCCGTACCAGGGCTGCTGGTCGGGCAGCGAGCGCGCGTAGGCGGCTTCGGGCAGCAAGGCTTTCCATTCAGTCTTGAAGTAGCGGTCGGCGGGCTTGGCGGCATTGTAGCTGTCGACCCAGGCCGGATGCGCGGCCATGTAGTGGGTGCTGGAGGCGAACTGCCCTGTCGCGCCCATATACATATAGGCGATGCCGGTCTTGCCGGCCGGCAGGATGGCGCCGCGGTCCTTGCCCGAGATGCCGATGACCTTGGAGCGGCTGTCGACACGGCGCAGCACGTCGCCGACGGTTTCGGCCTTGAGGTTTTTCGGGCTGGTGCCGTCGAGCGCGTTGGTCTTGTGACCGATATAAGTGGCCGAAGTGTCGCCGGTGCAGTACACAGGCTCGGCCGTGAGCGGGTCGCGCCAGTCGTTGCCGATGATGCCGGTGCGCTGCGGGTAGGCGCCGGTCAGCATGGTGGCATGGCCGGCCGCGGTGACAGTGAATGCATGGCCGTAGTGCGCGTTGGCGAACCAGGCGCCGCGGTCCAGGAAGCGCGCGAAGCCGTCGGGCGCGAGCTGGTCGCGGTAGTCCAGCACCTGGCGTTGCGGCAGGCCGTCGACGACCAGGAACACCACCAGTTTGGGGCGCGGCGCGTTGCCGGGTGCGGCGGCGCAGCTGACAAGCAATGTGGCGGCCAGCGAGGCGGCCAGCAGGCGTAAAAGAGTGTGAGCTTTCATGGCTGCGATGCTAAAGCAGTTCAGGCCACATCGCCCTCCGTAATGACCCGCGCCGGTTGCATCCATGGGTGTATCTCCCAGCGGCGCCGCATCATGCACGCAAGGTCAGCGCCGAGTTGCAAGAAAATGTTGCAGCCCTGTTGGCGCGGCATTTTTGCCACTATTCACCTGCACCCTTTAGGGGCGGGGATTGACGCGGATTTTGCTTATGGGGCAGGATGGCCTCATGGTGAACAGCATCGCGCCCTATGCGGCGAGTCCTGGACAAGCGGAAGTCGAGCGTGTGGTGACAGCCAGCATCTGCCACATGAAGGAAGGCATCTACGCGCAGATGGAGGACATCCGCGCGCACTCGCTGCGCCACAACGCCGTGGACGGCATCCATGCGATCCTGCAGTACCAGAGCGGCTGGTTCATCCATTGGATGGAAGGCCCGTCGACGGCGCTGCGGGTCCTGCTGCAGCGCGTGGCCGAGGACCCGCGCCACCACTCGCCGCATACCCTGCACCTCAGTCGGGGCCGTCGCATCCTTCCTACGCCCTGGTCCATGGTGATGTCGCAGGCCACCGAGTCGGCCGTGCAGTTCGGCCGCCGCGTGGTGGCGCTGCGCGAGCAGTTCGAAAAAGGCGTGCAGTACGGGCCCTCCTCCGTGCTGCGGCGCCTGTCGGCGCCCATGCAGTTGCCGCAGGCACAAGGCTTGGCCGACCCCGAAGCTTTTCACCGGGTCGGCATTTGCGCGGCCGGCGGCAACGAGGCCTTCGCCATGGTCGGCTGGCTGGCGCAGCGCACCGGCGGGACCGTGGCCAAGCGGCGCTTCGCGGGCGAACAGGACATGGACGGCAGCAGCGAATACGTGGAATTCATGGAAAGCGGCCATCCCTGCCGCATGATCGCGGTGGCGCGCAACGGCCTGACCCACGGGCTGCGCCGCGCCTTCCTGCCGGACTGGCCGCATTTTGTGATGCTGTTCAGCGGCGCCCCCAAATTCGACGACGCGCTGATGGGCCGCATGGCCGCGGCCTGCGAGGACCTGCCGGCCACGCCGCTCTTGCTGGGCATCGCCCCGAATGCCGAAACCCACGAGCGCATGCAGGCCGCGGCCCAGGCAGCGCACCTGGCCTACCTGGCTGCCGGCACCGCCAGGCCCGATGACTGCAATGCCATCTGGCAGGCGGTGCAGGCGCGGCTCCAGCGCGCCGGCGAGCCGCCGAGTTCGGTGTGGGACGTGCCGCGCATGGCGGCCTGAGCCGCTGCCCACGGCCCCGGCGGCGCCGGCCGGCATGCACCGATACACTGCGGTGCATGAAAAAAGAAGACATCGCCCCGTTCTTTGCCACCCTCAAGGCCGCCAACCCGATGCCGGTAACGGAGCTTGAATACACCAGCGTGTTCGAACTGCTGGCCGCCGTGCTGCTGAGCGCGCAGGCGACCGACGTGGGCGTGAACAAGGCCACGCGCAAGCTCTACCCGGTGGCGAACACACCGCAGGCCATCCTCGACCTGGGGCTTGAGGGGCTGGAGTCTTACATCCGCACTATAGGGCTGTACCGCACCAAGGCCAAAAACCTGCTGGCGACCTGCGAGATATTGGTGAAGCAGCACGGCGGCCAGGTGCCGCGCACGCGCGAGGCGCTGGAGGCCCTGCCCGGCGTGGGCCGCAAGACGGCCAACGTGGTGCTGAACTCGGCCTTCGGCGAGGCGGTGATGGCGGTAGATACGCACATCTTCCGCGTGAGCAACCGCACCGGTCTGGCGCCCGGCAAAAACCCGCTGGAAGTCGAGATGAACCTGCTCAAGCGCGTGCCCACCGACTACCTGGTGGACGCGCACCACTGGCTGATCCTGCACGGGCGCTATGTGTGCATCGCGCGCAAGCCGCTGTGCTGGCAATGCGCAGTGGCGCCCTGGTGCGATTACGAACCGAAGACGCCGCCGCCTTCGGTTTGAAGAAGGCCCTTATCGCGCGAAGGTGCCGTCCGCCCGGATCATCGTCAAGTTGACGAATCGTGAGCCCAGGTTGCTCTGCTTGCTGTAAGTCACCGCGAAGCCGCCCAGGTCTTCGTTGG
Source organism: Polaromonas sp. P1_G1 (assembly GCF_056405595.1). Lineage (NCBI taxonomy): Bacteria > Pseudomonadati > Pseudomonadota > Betaproteobacteria > Burkholderiales > Comamonadaceae > Polaromonas > Polaromonas sp. P1_G1. The sequence continues at coordinate 61,351 of NZ_JBFUBU010000019.1, read as the reverse complement.
TGAAGGATTCCAGCGTGCTGATGAGCTTGGCGCGTGTGACGGGCACCGGCGTTTTCTGCAGCGCGCGCACCACCAGCTTGGCGTTGAGAAAACCCTCCATGCTGTTGTAGCTGAACTTCTTGTCGGCAGTTCCCGAGATCACGGTCTGGTATTCCTTCACGGCGGCGTTGCCAAGTTCTGTGAAGGGGTAAGGCACGACCTGGGAGGCGATGGTGCCGGCGGCAAACTCCTTGAGTTCGGCATGCAGGCCGGAGGACACGCTGAGCACCATGAACTGCGCACTCGCGCCCTTGGCCTTGTAAGCCCTGATGAAAGCGGCATTCGGTTTGGCCTGGGCGATCAGGATCACGGCCTGCGGCTGGGCGGCGGCGATCAGGTCCACCGCCTTGGCCACGTCCACCGTGCCGCGCGGCACGGGTGCCACGGCGACGGGCGCGGCATTGCGCTTTTGCATGGCGGCATTGAGGGCCTCCAGGCCTTCCTTGCCGAAGGCGTCGTCCTGGTAGGCGACGGCGATCTTGTTGATGCCTATGGTCCAGGCGTGGTTGACGGCGGCCTCGATCTCATCGGTGGTGCTGGCGCGCACATGGAACAGGTTGGGCACAAAAGGGTCGCGCAACGACTTGGCGCCGCTGGTGTTGCCGATCTGGGCGATGCCGGCGCCCTGGACGATGGGCACGATTTTCAACATGTTGGCGGTGCCGCGAAAACCCACCAGAGCCACCGCGTTCTGCTCGATCAGCGCCTTGGTGTTGTCGGCGGTCTTGTCGGGGTTGAAGCCGTCGTCCAGGCTGACGAGCTTGATCTTCTCGCCGCGTATGCCGCCCTTTTTGTTGACGTCGTCAAAGTAGGCGTTCATGCCGCGCACGTAGTCGGTGGTGAGCGCGGCGCTGGTGCCGGAGAGGTCGCCCGAGTGGCCCAGGATGATGTCGGCCGAGGCGCCCACGCTGGCGGCGCACAGGAAAAAACCGGCCAGCAGACGGCCGGCCCTTGAAAAATTCACAACTGTCATGAAACGATCCCTACCCTTGTTGTTGAAAAAACTAGTTTGTTGTCAATAAAAAAACCGGCCCGAGGCCGGTTCCATCCCAAGGACGCAGTATCAAGCGTCAACCTTGACCTTGGCTTGCTCCGCCACCTGCGCCCACTTCTTCTGCTCCATCTTGATGAAGGCCGCGAATTTTTCGGTGCTGCCGCCACCGTCTTCGGCGCCGTACTGGTCCATTTTTTCCTGCACGTCGGGCATGGCCAGCACCTTATTGACGTCCTCGTTCATGCGCTGCACCATGGCCGGCGGCATTTTGGAGGGGCCCATGAGGCCGTACCACACCGTCGCCTCGAAGCCCGGAAAGCCCGACTCGGCCATGGTGGGCACGTTGGGGTGGCCCTTGGCGCGCTTCAGGCGCGTCTGCGCCAGCGCGATGGCCTTGCCGCTCTTGACGTGGGGCGTGGCCGAGGTCATGGTCTCGAAGCAGTAGTTGACCTGCCCGCCGATCAGGTCGACCAGGGCCGGGCCGGAGCCGCGGTAAGGAATGTGCAGCGCGAAGATCTTCGCCTGCAGCTTGAACATCTCGAGCGCAAAGTGCTGGGCCGAGCCGCCACCGGCCGAGGCGAAGCTGATCTGCCCCGGTTTGGCCTTGCACAGCGCGACAAGGTCCTTGACCGTCTTGGCGGGCTGGTCGGCGTTGCAGATCAGCATGTTGGGCGTGACGCCGACCATGCTGATGGGCACATAGTCGCGCTCGGGGTTGTAGCCCAGCTTGATGCCAAGAGCCGGCGCCAGCGCGTGGCTGTTGATGTGGGCCATGAGCAGGGTGTTGCCGTCGCCGGGCTGCTTGGCCACGTAGTCGGCCGCGATGACACCGGCGGCGCCGCCCTTGTTTTCAATCACCACCGAGATGTTCCACATGGTGGAGAGCTTCTGGCCGACCACTCGCGCCAGCGCGTCGGTGCCGCCGCCGGGCGGAAACCCCACAACGATGCGGACCGGCCCGGACGGCAGGGTTTGCGCCCTGAGCATGGGCGATGCCACCATGGCGGCCGTGGCCGCCGTCGCGCTGATAAAGGTTCTGCGTTGCATGGTTTCCCTTCCTGATCGGTAATGTAAAAAGCTCGGTGACAGTCTGGCGGGTTAACGTGACGTAAATATTGGCGTTGTAAACAAGCGTCCTTTTCAGGCTTTTGTCAGATCCGCCTCAAGCCGCCTTGCGCTGCGGCACCACGGCCGCATGGCTGGAAAAATGCTCCATGGCGGCTTGCACGCCAGAACCCGCGAGTTTGACACCCGCAAGTTTCAGGCCCATTTCACAGCCGCTCAGCGCGGCCATCAGCGTAAGGTCGTTGCAGTCGCCGAGGTGGCCGATGCGGAACATCTTGCCCTTGACCTTGCCGAGGCCGGTGCCGAGCGAGCAGTCAAAGCGTTCGTAAATGATTTTGCGTACCGCGTCGGCGTCCACGCCCTCAGGCGTCATCACGCCGGTCAGCACCGGCGAATAGACGGACGGGTCGGCGCACTGGATCTGCAGGCCCCAAGCCTTGACCGCCGCGCGCACGCCGACGGCCCAGCGCTGGTGCCGCGCGAAGACCGTTTCCAGGCCGTGCTCGAGCAGCATGTCGCAGGCTTCGCTGAGCGCGTACAGCAGGTTGGTGTTGGGGGTGGACGGCCAGTAGCCGGTCTTGTTCATCTCGATGATCTCGTCCCAGGCCCAGAAGGCCTTGGGCAGCGTGGCCTTCTTGCTGGCCTCGACGGCCTTGGCGGAGACGGCATTGAAGCTGATGCCGGGCGGCAGCATCAGGCCTTTTTGTGAGCCGCTGATGCTGACGTCGACGCCCCACTCGTCATGGCGGTAGTCGGCGGAGGCGAGGCCGGAAATTGTGTCGACCAGCAGCAGCGCCGGGTGTCTGGCGGCGTCCATGGCCTTGCGCACGGCGGCGATGTTGCTGGTGACGCCGGTGGAGGTTTCGTTGTGCACCACGCAGACGGCCTTGATGCTGTGCTGGGTGTCGGCCTTCAGGCGCTCCTCGATCAGCGCGGCCTGCACGCCGTGGCGCCAGACGTCGGCGCCGGGATAGCTGATGACTTCGGTCTTCAGGCCCAGGCGCGCGGCCAGCTTTTGCCACAGCGCGGCGAAATGGCCGGTTTCGTACATCAGCACGTGGTCGCCGGGGTTCAGGGTGTTGGACAGGGCCGCTTCCCAGGCGCCGGTGCCGGAGGCCGGGTAAATGATGACGGGCTGTTTGGTCTGGAAGATCTTCTTGATGTCTGCCAGCACTTTCAGCCCCAGTGCGGCGAATTCAGGGCCCCGGTGGTCTATGGTGGGCAGGCTCATGGCCCGCAGGATGCGGTCCGGCACCGGCGAGGGGCCGGGAATCTGCAAGAAATGACGTCCCGTGGGGTGAAAGTCAAGCGTCAACATGGCGGTCTGCTCCTGAAGTAAGCCCCTATTTTTTGCATACAAAATTCATTTGTCAAGTCACCATAAGACTACAAATTGATTTGACAGGGGTATTTTTTGCATACAAAATTTCCACATGGTTGCTGAAATCATCCCCATCCCGCGTGCGGCACTGCACGAACAGGTCGCGCACCGGCTGCGCCAGATGCTGGTGGAAAACCGTATCCTGCCGGGCGCCAAGCTCAATGAGCGCGAACTCAGCGAGGTGCTCAACGTCTCGCGCACGCCGCTGCGCGAGGCCATCAAGATGCTGGCCGCCGAAGGCCTGGTGGAGCTGCTGCCGAACCGCGGCGCGATCGCGGTGGAGCTGACGGAAGCCGACGTGCTCAACACCTTCGAGGTGATGGCCGGGCTGGAAGCCCAGTCGGGCGAACTGGCGGCCGAACGCATCACCGCGGCCGAGCTGGCCGAGATCAAGGCCATGCATTTCGAAATGCTGGCCGCCTACACGCGCCGCGACCTGCCCAATTACTACCGGCTCAACGCCGCGATCCACAACGCCATCAACGCAGCGGCCAAGAACCCGGTGCTGGCCAGCACCTACGCGCAGGTCAATGCGCGCCTGCAGGCACTGCGCTTTCGCTCCAACCAGGACGAGGAAAAATGGAAAGCGGCCGTGAAAGAACACGAGCAGATGATTGAGGCCCTGGAGGCGCGCGACGCGGCGGCCATGCGCCGCGTTCTGCTGGACCACCTGGCCAACAAGCGCGATCCTCCCCACAGCCCCCACACAGAAAAAAGGCGAAACGCCGCGATGAACGCCCCCCTCCCCCTCAAGATCGGCCGCGAGGCCGCGGCCCAGGCATATGACGACGTGGCCCGCGTCAGCAATGAGGTCGCCGGCCGGCTGGCCGCGCGCCTGGCCGCCGAAACCCAGGGCGAGGTGCTGTTCTCGCCGGCGGACCGGGGCCGCTACGCCACCGACGCGTCCATCTACCAGATGACGCCGGTGGGCGTGTTCGTGCCGCGCACCGATGACGACGTGAAAACCGCGCTGGACATCTGCCGCGACCTGCAGGTGCCCATCGTCCCGCGCGGCGGCGGCACCAGCCAGTGCGGGCAGACCGTGGGCGCGGGCCTGGTCATAGACCATGCCAAACACCTGCGAAACATCCTGGACGTGGACCTGGGCGAGCGCACGGCCGAAGTCCAGCCCGGCATCGTGCTGGACCACCTGAACGCCTCGCTCAAGCAGCACGGCCTGTGGTACCCGGTGGACGTGTCGACCAGCGCGCAGGCCACGCTGGGCGGCATGGCGGGCAACAACTCCTGCGGCAGCCGCAGCATCGCCTACGGCAACATGGTGCACAACGTGCTGGGTGCGACCGCCTGGTGCTCCGACGGCAGCCTGCTGGAACTGGGGCGCTACGACAAGGCAGGCGGTGCGGCGCGCGAGCTGGGCGATTACGTCAAGGCGCTGTCCGACCAGCTGCGGCCCGAGCTCGAAGCGCACTGGCCCAAGGTACTGCGCCGGGTGGCCGGCTACAACCTGGACATCTTCAACAACCAGAACGAGAAGCCCTACACACAAGACGGCTCGGTCAACCTGGCCCACCTGCTGGTGGGCAGCGAAGGCACGCTGGCGCTGACGAAGTCCTTGACACTGCGGCTGGCCGAGCTGCCGCGCACCAAGGTGCTGGGCGTGGTGAACTTCCCGACCTTCTACAAGGCGATGGACACGGCCCAGCACATCGTGCAGCTGGGCGGCGACGGCACGCTGAGCGCGGTCGAGCTGGTGGACCGCACCATGATCGAACTCTCGCTGCAGAACCCGGCCTTTGCGCCCACGGTGCGCACCGCCCTCATCGGCCGGCCCGACGCGATTTTGCTGGTGGAGTTTTCGGGCAAGTCCAAGTCCGAACTGGTGCCCAAGATGCGCCAGCTGGTCGAGTTGATGGGCGACCTGGGCCTGCCCGGCTCGGTGGTCGAGATGATCGAGGACGCGCCGCAGAAGAACCTCTGGGAAGTGCGCAAGGCGGGCCTGAACATCATGATGAGCCTCAAGGGCGACGGCAAGCCGGTCAGCTTCATCGAGGACTGCGCCGTGCCGCTGGAGCACCTGGCCGAATACACCGACGCACTGACGCAGGTCTTCCGCAAATACGGCAGCAAGGGCACCTGGTACGCCCACGCCTCGGTCGGCACGCTGCACGTGCGGCCCATCCTGGACATGCGGCGCGAAGGCGGCACCAAGATGCGCGCGATCGCCGAAGAGGCCTCGGCCCTGGTGCGCCACTACAAGGGTGCCTACAGCGGCGAGCACGGTGACGGCCTGTGCCGCGGCGAGTGGATCGAATGGCAGTTCGGGACCAAGATCAACGACGCTTTTGCGCAGATCAAGAACTACCTGGACCCGCTGAACCTGCTGAGCCCGAATCGCATCATCAACCCGCCGAAGATGGACGACGCCCGGCTGATGCGTTTCCCGCCCAGCTACAAGGTCATCCCGATCAAGACCGCACTCGACTGGAGCGCCTGGAACGTGCAGAACGACCCGGTGACCGAGCAGACCAGCGAGCCGGGAACGGGCGGCGACCCGGCCCAGGGTTTTGCCAAGGCCGTGGAGATGTGCAACAACAACGGCCACTGCAGAAAGTTCGATGCCGGCACCATGTGCCCCAGCTACCGCGCCACACGCGACGAAAAACATCTGACGCGGGGGCGCGCCAACACGCTGCGCCTGGCGCTGTCGGGCCAGCTGGATGGCTTGAAAGCAGAAGACGCTTTCACCAGCGAAGCCGTGCAGGAAGCCATGGACCTGTGCGTGGGCTGCAAGGGCTGCAAGCGCGACTGCCCCACCGGCGTGGACATGGCCAAGATGAAGGTGGAGTTTTTGCACCACTACAAAGCCAGGCACGGCTACACGCTGAAAGACCGGCTGGTCGCCCACCTGCCCGACTACGCGCACTGGGCCAGCCGCTTCGCGCCGCTGCTCAACCTGCGCGACAAGGTGCCCGGCCTGGCCGCGTTGAGCGAAAAACTGCTGGGTCTCTCAGCGCGCCGCACCTTGCCGCAGTGGAGCGGCAACACCTTCTGGAAGCGCCTGGACGCCTCGGGTGAGGCCGACGCGGCGCCGCACGGCCGCATCCACACCGCCAGCCGCGAAGAAGTGCTGGCCGCCACGCGGCCCGTGGTGCTGTTCGTGGACACCTTCAACGGCTATTTCGAATCCGGGAACGCGCTGGCCGCGCTCAAGGTGCTGCAGGCCGCCGGCTACACGGTGCATGTGGCCGCCAAGACCACGCCCGACGGCAAAAGCCTGTGCTGCGGCCGCACCTACCTGGCCAGCGGCATGGTGGACAGGGCCAAGGCCAAGGCGCGCGAGGTGGTGGGAGCCCTGCTACCCTTCGCCGAACGGGGCATCGCCATCGTCGGCCTCGAGCCTTCCTGCCTGCTGACGCTGCGCGACGAGATGCTGGTGATGGGCCTGGGCGAGGCGGCGCAGGCCATCAGCCGCCATGCACTGCTGCTGGAAGAGTTTTTGGCGCGCGAGGCGGCCGACGGCAAGCTCGAGATGCTCAAGGGCCGGCTCAAGCCTTCAGCCCAGCCTATTCTGTTGCACGGCCACTGCCACCAGAAAGCCTTCGGCGCGGTGAGCCCCATTCTGGACGTGCTCAAGCTGATTCCGGGCGCCAAGCCTGAGCTGATCGAATCCAGCTGCTGCGGCATGGCCGGCAGCTTCGGCTATGAAGCGGGGCATTATGAGGTGTCGATGCAGATGGCCGAGCTGAGCCTGCTGCCGGCGGTGCGCAAGCAGCCCGACGCAATCGTGGTGGCCGACGGCACCAGTTGCCGCCACCAGATCAAGGACGGCGCGCAGCGCGAGGCGATCCACGTGGCGGTGCTGCTGGCGCGGCAGTTGCAGGGCTGAGAACACCGGAACCAGCCGGGCGCCCAGGGCCTTTCACCGGTTGGATCACACCATGGGCGCATGCCTGAGGTGAAGCGACAGGCCCAGGGCCGCCATGCGTTTGTCGTTGCGCCCCAGGATTTCTTCGGCCAGCGGAAGGAAGAACTCTTCCTCATAGCGCGCATGGGCGAGGTAAGCCTGCACCAAGGCTTCGACGGCCACCAGGTCCAGTTCAGCCGGCCGGTTGTTTGCCACCGCCCTCACCGCGGGCTCCAGTTCCTTCCAGAGTGCATCGATGCGGCGGTGGTCGGCGGTCAGGCGCATCACCAGGGTCTGGACCCGGACCGCTTCCTCCCCCTTGACGGCATTGCGCAACACGGCGGGAAACAGCTCGCCCTCCTCGTCGGCATGGTGTCCGGCCACGGCGTATTTGAAGAGGCTCAAGGTGCGGGTGGCGATGGTGTGGGCCTGCGCCTGTGCTGCCAGCAGGCCCGGCAGCTCCGCGAAGGCCTGCAACTGCGAGGCAATGCTGAAGTGGCATTGCGAGAACCCGGCCAGCGGCAGGGCCAGGTCGGTGGGCCCCGCAGCGGCCGGCGATGCCGACGATTGCCCGCCGTGAAGGGTGGCGTGATGAGTGGTCATGGATCTGCCCTGGTTAGCGGCCGCACCTGCCGGATGGCAGCCCCGGCAACTGCCGGGACGCACCCACCTGAACCGGGCCGTCAGTTTGACTATAGGGACGGCCGCCGGCGACGCTGTTGATCTACATCAAGCAGGCGGGCGGCTCCCCCCGGGGCCGTGTCAGAATACCCGGAAATTTATTCCAACAGGAAATGCTGCGCGGCGTAAGCGGCATTCGCCAGGACCCAATGTGGCTCAGTCCGGCACGAATTTCGCGTTGAAGGCGGCCTCGTCCTCGGGCAGCTCAAGCGTGACCAGCTGACCCATGCGCATGTCGGCCAGCCGGCAGGCGCCGAACAGGCTGTACTTACCCTTGAACCGATAGCTTTCCAGGTCGATGAGCATGAAAGAATGCGGCACAAACACCTGGTGCAGGAAAATCGTGCGGTGCCGGTTGCGCGGCGACGGAAAGAGCTTGTAATGCTCGGTGGTGATGCTTTGGGCTGCTGCCATGATGTCGGTGGTGCGGGCTGTCCGGTGTAATGCGCTACCCTGGACTGTAAGCTCTGGAGCCCGCCACCGCTGTTTTTTTGCGCCTTCCCTTTTCCCCGTCGCCCACTTCCCTTTTGCATGGAACCCTATGACCGAGCGCTATCCCACCCCCGACAAGGAAGCCATCGCCCTGCTGGAGCCCTTCGAGCGGCTGGGCCTGGACCAGATCGAGGTGGTCTCCACGCCCGCCCGGGCAGCCCAGGCGCTCAAGGATCTCACAGGCGCCACTGTGCTGGGCTTTGATACCGAATCCAAACCCACCTTCGCCAAAAACGAAGCCTCCGAAGGCCCGCACATCGTGCAGCTCTCGGCTCTGGACAAGGCCTGGATTTTTCAGCTCGAAGACGCCGAATGCCGCCGCGCGGTCGGCCTGGTGCTCAGTTCGCCCGCTGTCATCAAAGCCGGCTTCGGCCTGGGCGACGACCAGCGCCGCATCATCCGCAAGCTGGGCGTGGACCTGCAAGGCGTGCTGGACCTGAACGTGGTCTTCCGTGAACGCGGTTACCGCAAGGACATGGGCGTGCGCGGCGCAGTGGCCGTGGTGTTCAACAAGCGCTTCCTCAAATCCAAAAAAGCGGCGACCTCCAACTGGGCCAATGAACGGCTCACGGAAGCGCAAATCGTCTACGCTGCCAATGATGCCTACGGGGCGCTGCGGGTGTACAAGGCGCTGGGGCTACCGTAAAGCCATTCGCTCATCAGCTTCAAGCGTACCCTCTCTCGTTGAATGCTGATCACCCTTCTACCTGCGACGGGCTTGAACCTCTTCAGGCGTCACGAATTCAACCAGATGGCTGGTGAATTTGAAACGCACGTAGTTAATGACCTCGGCGATTTCTTCGTTGGGCAGCATGGTCCAGCTGGGCATGCCGCCGGTTTTTGAGCCATTCAGCATGATTCCGATGGCGCTGTCGTTTTTGGCGAGCGTGGAGGCATTGCCCAGGTCTGGAATGGGCCCGGCTCCACGGCCATTGGCCTGATGGCAGGCGGCGCAGTTGGCCTGGTAGGTGCGCTCACCCAACCCCATTTTCTGGTTGGCATTCATCGCGTAATAAGGAACAGCAGGGGGTCGGGGAATGGCTGCCCTCGGCGGAACGAGCTTGAAGCTGACGGTACCGGGGTGCCCGGTCGGCAGAGGCGGCTCCGCGAATTTACCCCCTGCGGTGTTCGCCAGATAGGCCACCGCCCTGGCCAGCTCCAGTTCCTGAAAGTCACCGCCCGCCTGGGAAGGCATGACACCCTTGCCCTTGAGAGTGGACTGAAGCATGGAAGCAAAACCCAACCGGATACGTGGCGCCCAGGCGGCGACGTCGCCCTGTTTTGGCGAACCGGCGATGCCGCTGGCATGGCAGGCCACGCACTGCGCGCGATAAACTTCTTCGCCGCTCACGACATTACGCGTGCGCATCTGGGCCGGGGCCTCAGTCGCGGCAATGGCAGCACCTTTCACCGGAGGGTTAAGCCGGTCGGCCATCTCCAGCGCGCGTTTTGCCCCCGCAGGGCTGAACATGCCCTTGGTCACTTTGTCGCGGATGCTTTGGGCCAGAAGTCCCAACATGGTGTTCGTCAAACCCTTGAGGCTCTCGATCAGCTTCTGCATCGCCGCCTGTTCTTCCGTGGAACCAGTGGACGCTGGCAGGGATGTCTGGGCGGTCGTTCGGGCGCCGCGCTCAACAACCAGCACACTCCAGTTGAGCGCGTCCAGATACTCTTCCTCATAGGCTCGAGGATTGGCGGCAAACGCTTTTTCGTAGCGAGCCAGCAAGGGCTGTATCAGTTTGGGGACCTCGGGCTCAGCGGCGTTTTTTGCCAGTCCGTCGAGGTATTCGTCGACAATGCCTGATGCCCGGGCGGGATCCAGCAGCTTGCGCAAATTCGCGCCGTTTTCAGGATCCGAATACTTGACTGGCGGCTCCGGCAGCAACACCTGCCGGCTTTCAAAAGCCAACAACTCGGATGAAAACGTACGCAGGTTTTCACCGGCCCATGCCAGGTTGTACAAACCCGCCCCCAGAACGCCGACAACCAGCAAGGTCAAACGCAACATCGTGGCCCCTCCTTCTTGTTTGGTATGCATTATCCGGGCACGCATCGCGCCAACGCATAGCATGGCATACCGGGAGCACCGATTACATTATTCCCATCAAGGAAATTTTCATGAAAAACCCGTACCTGTTGTCTTTTGTGTTGCTTGCCGCCGCCCTGCTCTCCGGTTGCGCCGCCGAGCTGCTCAGCAATACCGAAAAACTGATCATCGTCAAAGGCCGCCCTTCGCAGCTCGCTGACGCCTCGGAGATCGCCGAAACCCAGTGCCAGAAGCGCGGCGGCCAGCATGCCCGGCTGATCACCAAGCCGGCCGAAGGCCAGTACGGCTTTGAATGCGTGCGCTGAGCAGCCCTTCCCTCTGATTCGGCCTTGACCCTCCAAGGCCCGAGGGCCGGCCGGTCAGGTGTCGCGCAAGGCGGCCTCGGCCCAGCGCAGAAAGCCCTGCCCTGCCTCGGTGAAGTGAGCGTGCCCGCGCAAGAGCTCAAATCCTTCGCGCGCCTGGGCCCGCAACTCGTTCAGGCGGGCGGCGGCTTCGCACCGCTCCGCGGCATCAAGGCCGTTGCCCTCCAGGTAACGGACCAGCGCCATGACGCAGTGCAGGTGCACATACACTCCCTCGAAGATGCCAACCACAGGGCGAGGGTCGGTACGCCAGCCGACGCGAAAGCGCGCGCGGGTCTGTCCGGCTTGCAGCAGCGGAACGGCCTCCTCGACGTAGCGCAGCTTGACGTGGCTGTGCTCATGCACCAGGCTCTCGAGGGTGCGCAGGGTGCTGGATGGATGGATCCATGCCGCACCCTGCATGGATGAGATCGTGAATCCCTCCATCTGCCAGCCTGGCGGCGGCATGCGCGGCACCACGACACGCATCATGCAGCGCCAGTCCTCGTACTCCTCAGGCCAGGTCGACAGCAGGGCTTGCGCCGCTTCGACGACGGGACGATGGCGGCCCTGCGGGTAGGAACGCTCCCGCGCGTCGATTTCCTGCTCGCGCACGGCACTGCCACGCTCGGGTGTGCGTGTCTCGTCGAGCGACACCCGCAGGCCCGGCAAGTCGTTGCGGACAACGATGTTGGATCGCGGCAGCACCGCCTCCGTCGGGACCAGGCATGAGCTCAGCGTCTGGACGCCCGAGCTCGGGCGGCTCAGTTGCACCCATGCCCCTTTGCGCCTGCATTGCCAGCCGCCGTCCGGGTAGCCGGCCGGCAGCTCGACGCTGCTGGTGCAATCCCAGGTTTCTATGCGACCATCGCGCGCCATCAACACCCTGGCGCGCGGCGACGTTTCGGTGAAGCCCGGCACGTAATTGGCGACCGCCGCGAGCAGCGGCTCGAGGGCCGTCGGCGGTGCGCCCTCGATCAGCGCACGCCCCGTCGCGTGCAGCCAGCGGCGATACAGAGGCGACGATCCGATGGCGATGCGTTCATGCACCAACAGCGCTTCGAGGTCGACCGCAGCCTGTTCCCAACGTTCGCGGTGCGCAGCCAGCGCCGGCGAAGTCCGCACGATGTCGGCCAGGGCCCGGAAGTCATCCAGGCGGTCGAATGCCGAAGCGCCGACCAGTTCGGCCGTGATGACGGCGTCCGGCATCAGGGCGAGTTCGACGAAATCGGCGGACTGCAGCTCAGGCCTGGAGGCCTGCGGCGGCATTTGCTGGGTCACTGTGGACATGGGTATCTCGCTGTTGAAGTGAGGATTCGATGAGGCCGAGGGCAGTGTCAAAAAAATGCATCTGGTCCGCGCACAGCACGGACTCGCGGGGCGAGATGCCGTCGCTGGCGTCGCTGCGGCCGGGCAGGAAACCACCACCGCAGACCCGGCGGTGGCGGCAGCCTCCACATTTCGCGGGAAGTTCGGCGCGCAGGTTGAGCAGCCGGGCGAACAGCGGATCGCCGGCCAGCACGGCAATGCCGTCCGTATCAATATGAAAGGGCGTGCTGGCCGAGCCGTCGCCCGCCACGCGCAGGTAGTCGGGGTATTCGTAGCTGCCGTCGGTATTGACGACGAACATGTTGTAGCTATCGTTCACCAGGGCATCGATATGACCCTGCCCTCCCAGCGCGACGTGCAGCAGATTGTTGAAGAGCCGTATGGTGAGGCCCGGATCATCCAGTGCCCACCAGGCGCGGAACAGATCCGCAAACCAGGCGCCGTAGCGCGGCTCGGCGGCATAAGCGCGCGAAGCGCCCAGCGGCCATGGAGGGTTCCGCCAATTGAACTCGATGGGCCACAACACATCGACCTTTGGAACCGGCAGGCTGCGCACCCAGGCGAGGAAGTCGGGMGGCGACAACGAAGGGTTGGCCACCGAAAGGAAACCACCGATCAGGGCGCCGTCACCGTCATCCAGCATGCGATTGATGTTGGCCATGACGCGCTCATAAGTGCCGCGGCCGAGCTTGTCAACGCGCGCGGCATCGTTCACCTCGCGCGGGCCGTCGAGGCTGACGCCGAGCGACACCCGGTGCTCGCGAAACAGCGCGAGCAATTCCGGGTTGACCGGCTGCACCAGGTTGGTCTGCACAGCGACATCGAGATGCCACCCCTGGTCGCGGCGCCGCTCGACCGCTGAAAGCAGCGCGGCAAAGCTGGCATCTGGCCAGAGCATGGGCTCACCGCCATGCAAGACGATAGAGAAAGGTTCGGGCTCGCCCGGTGGATAGTAGTCGCAGATGCGGTCCAGCAGGCGCAAGGCGGTGTGCAGCAGCATGCGCGCCGGCATGCGCTTGAAGGTCTGGTCCGCCTGGTTGAACATATAGCAGTAGGTGCAATCGATGTCACATACCGCGGTCAGCTTGACGATGGACGAGCGAAACATTGTGGAAGCAAAGATGGAGCCGGGGCCGGGACGGGGCACGCGAGACGGACTCGCGCACCCCGCGGCGGCTAGCCGGCAGTTACCACTTCAGGCCGAACACGATGCTGATCGCGGCGGGGTTGAACCCTGGGCGGCCAGCGAGCTGGGCAATCGCGGTTTCAAGAATGCGGCCTTCCACGACCTTCTGGTTGAGTGAGTGCACGTCCCCTTTGAAATTGGATGTCAGGTTACGCGGCAGGGCATGGGCTTCCGCGTTGTTCGAGGTGGTAGTCATAAGAATTTTCCTTATAGGTTGGTTAACAACTTCACACTTCAAGCGACGGTTCGGGTGCCGGCGAAACGACCGGACGAAACAAGCTTTGCATCCAGACGAACGCTGATCGCGCCTTGCCGTCCCGGCGGATGCTAGCCAGTCTTGGCGGCAAAGAACAGGTCGAAAGGAGCGAGCTTCAGGAAATCCGACAAACATTTACCGCGAGCAGACAATTCGCGCGAACTTGCTTGATGAACTCGAATACCTTTCAACGTCTTCACAAGCGTTCAGCAAGCAACGCGATGAGCGCAGCAAGAGCAGCGGCACATAGACCGCGCAGGCCGCACAGGCGCACCGAGCGAGATCAAAGTCTGAAGGGGAGAACGATGCAGAAAATAGCGACCGAGAAAGGTATCGCGGGCGTCAGCCGTCGCGACCGATGGGCCTGGGGCCATCCAGCATGCCGCCCAGAGAGGAAGCGACATGAATGAACGCCTCACGGTTCGCCTGCACAAAATCCTGAGGGCACCCTGGGCGATTCCACCGGTTGACTACTACCGCGTGATCGGGACGGTCCACCGTGGAATGGAGTTCGGCTTTCTGGCCATCACGCGCGACGGCTGTTATCTGCAGGTCAACGGTTCCGTGGTCCAGCGCTTGAACCATGCCGACGTGGATGCCGCCATTGGCAGCGCCGAGCACTTGTCTGCGGCCAGGCCCATGCAAGCCCCGGCACCGACACCGGCACCGATGCATTCCGCCGGGCCGGTAACGGTCATACACAAAAAAAGGCGCGCGCCCGCTGAAGCGGGTGTTGCGCCTTGACGGCCGTCAGCAGACGTTAGAAATCTCCCGACGCTCCATGCGCCAGGCTTTCGAATTTAGTGATGCGGTTGATGAAGGCCAGCTTCACCGTGCCCGTGGGGCCGTTACGCTGCTTGCTGATGATGACCTCGGCGACGCCGGGCTCCTTGCAAGCCTCTTTGGTGTAGTACTCGTCACGGTAGATGAACATGATGATGTCGGCGTCCTGCTCGATGGCGCCGGATTCGCGCAGGTCGCTCATCATGGGGCGCTTGTCGGTGCGCGACTCGACGCCGCGGCTGAGCTGCGACAGGGCGATCACCGGGCACTGCAATTCCTTGGCCAGCATCTTCAGGCCGCGCGAGATTTCACCGACCGCGGTGGCGCGGTTCTCATCGGCCATGCCGCCGGAAACGCTCATGAGCTGCAAATAGTCGACCACGATAAGGCCGAGCTTGCCGCACTGCCGTGCCAGCCGCCGGGCGTTGGCGCGCAGCTCGCTCACGGTGAGGCCAGGCGTTTCATCGATATGCAGCGAAACGGTGCGCAGCTTTTCAATCGCTTCAGTCAGGCGCGGCCACTCCTCGTCGGTCAGGCCGCCGGTGCGCAAATGGGTCTGGTCGATGCGGCCGATAGAGCCGACGATACGCACGGCGAGCTGGGAGGCGCCCATTTCCATGGAGAACACGGCCACCGGCAAGCCCTCGTTGAGCGCGACGTGTTCTGCGATATTGATGGCCAGCGCGGTCTTGCCCATGGAAGGACGCGCCGCCAGGATGACCAGGTCGCCGGCCTGGAAACCGGAGGTCATCTGGTCGAGGTCCCGAAAACCCGTGGGCACGCCGGTGACGTCTTGCGGATTTTCGGCCATCTCGGTCACGCGGTCCAGCAGACTCACGACCAACGTGTCCATGCTCTGAAAACCTTCCTTCATGCGCGAACCCTGCTCGCCGATCTTGAAGATCTTTTGCTCGGCTTCGTCGAGGATGGTGGCGACGTCCTTGCCCTGCGGGTTGAAGGCGTTGGTGGCAATTTCGTCGGAAGCCGACACCAGCTTGCGCAGGATGGAGCGCTCGCGCACGATTTCCGCATAACGGCGGATGTTGCTGGCGCTGGGCACGTACTGGGCGAGTGAATTCAAATAGCTCAGGCCCCCTACCTCGTCGGCCTTGCCCTGGTTCTGCAGGTATTCGTAGACGGTGATGATGTCGGCCGGCTTGGTGGCGTTGATCAGCGCGCCTATGGCGCCATAAATCAGCTTGTGTTCAGAACGGTAGAAGTCCTCGTCGACCAGCAGGTCTCCCACCCGGTCCCAGGCACCGTTGTCGAGCAGCAAGCCGCCCAGGACACTGGATTCGCCCTCGATGGAATGCGGCGGGATGCGCAGCTGGGCGATCTGGCGATCGGGGCTGTAGCCGGGATCGTCATAGGTGGAAAGTACGGCGGACATGGGTTTCCTTGGGAGAGGGTGAATGGTACGCCGGGAGCGCAAAACACCGCGGGATAAGGCTGTGGATAACCAGGGGAAATCGGGTGGAAATACGGCGGGAAGATGTGCACAGCTGGCGCCGGCGGCCAGCCATGAAAAAAGCCGCTCGGCGAGCGGCTTTTTGAGTGAGGGAGAAAACGCTTAAGCGGTTTCGCCGTACACGGTGACGGTGATGTCCACAGCCACGTCGGTGTGCAGAGCCACGGTCACGGCGTGGTCGCCAACGATCTTCAGCGGGCCGTTTGGCATGCGGATCTGCGACTTCAGGACAGGGAAGCCCTGCTTGGTCAGCTCAGCCGAAATGTCGTGGTTGGTGACGGAACCGAACAGGCGGCCGTCAACACCGGCTTTTTGCGTGAGCTTGACGGTGGTGCCGCCGAGCTTTTCGCCCTGGGCTTGCATCTCGGCCAGCTTGGCGGCCGCAGCCTTTTCGAGTTCGACGCGCTTGGCTTCGAATTCGGCCTTGTTGGCTTCGGTGGCGCGGCGTGCGCGGCCCGAAGGGATCAGGAAGTTGCGTGCGTAGCCGTCTTTGACCTTGACGATTTCGCCGAGGTTACCGAGGTTCACGACTTTGTCGAGCAGAATGATTTGCATGGTCGCGCTCCTTACAGGGTACGGTGCTGGTCGCTGTAAGGCAGCATCGCGAGGAAGCGAGCGCGCTTGACGGCGGTGTTGATCTGGCGCTGGAAAATCGCGCGCGTGCCGGTCAGGCGTGCGGGGATGATTTTTCCGTTTTCGGCGACGAAATCGCGCAAGGTGTCGATGTCCTTGTAGTCGATTTCTTCAACGCCGGCGGCGGTAAAGCGGCAAAAGCGCTTGCGCTTGAACAGCAGGGATTGGGTATTGCGCTTGGGGCGCTTGTCTTTGTTGAAACGTTTTGGTCCGGCCATGATGGACTCCTTAAATGGGGTTCGGTACTTGCTCTA
Source organism: Polaromonas sp. P1_G1 (assembly GCF_056405595.1). Classification (NCBI taxonomy): domain Bacteria; kingdom Pseudomonadati; phylum Pseudomonadota; class Betaproteobacteria; order Burkholderiales; family Comamonadaceae; genus Polaromonas; species Polaromonas sp. P1_G1. The sequence goes on along the minus strand of NZ_JBFUBU010000019.1, from coordinate 44,537 downwards.
CCTTGTGCAGAGCTTGAATGTGGAAAACAACGCCTTTGCTGGTGCGCGCATTGATGAGGAAACCGGTGAACCTGAAGGGCTGGCCTAAGGGCGACTTGGCTGATTGCTCAGCCAGCGTTCCGAAGGCAACCGCCCTGACCGTCAACTTGACCTGTCTGGTAACACCGGCTTCGACGATTTCGGACTCGTGTTCGAGAACGAAATTGGCGGCGGGGATTCCAGCGGGCGTGTAGCGAAGAGGACTTGCCTCGGCGATACAAGCGGTCAGTTCAACGTGGTTCACTGCGGGCTTTTGCTCAATGGCAGCTGCGCGGCAGCGAGGCGTTCAACAGCATGGTGGCAATTAAGCCGCATACTCCTGCTGTTGGGCTTTACGGGCTTCTTCCCTCTCGACATTGCGCATCATGAGGGATGGGCCGGTTTCGGCCTTTTTCTTGACCACGGTCAGGTGGCGCAGCACGGCATCGTTGAACTTGAACGCGTGTTCAATTTCTTCCATCACAGCCTGGCTGGCTTCGATGTTGATGCAGAGGTAGTGGGCTTTGGCCAGTTTCTGGATCAGGTACACCAGTTGGCGGCGGCCCCAATCTTCAACACGGTGCACTTTTCCACCGCCGGCGGTGATCATGCCCTTGTAACGTTCCAGCATGGCTGGGACTTGCTCGCTTTGATCCGGGTGGATCAGCAAGACGATCTCATAGTGACGCATAAACTCTCCTTGTGGTTGATTGAAGCTGCCCCAGCGTCGTTAAGGGTGCAGCAAGGCGAAGCCCAAGAGTATAGCATGCCCCCACGCTCCCCCACTTCGTGTGGGTCGCTGCCCCCCGAGGGGGCGCTGCGCCTGCGGCCCGGCAAAGCCGGTTCCGCGGCCCCTGCTGGTGGAGACATGAGCCCCAATCGCCATGTCTGTTACATATCCGCTCACGCCTTGGCCGCCGGCTCTAGAGGCGTTTCAGGTCCGGGTAGCGGATGTATTCGACCAATTCCTGGATTTTCTGGCTGGGGGGCCGGGTGGCCAGGCTAACCAGCACGATCACCGCAAAACCCACCGGGACACCGAAAAGCCCGGCCGAAATCGGGTCTATGCCCCACCACAGCTGCACGGGCGAGGTGATACCGAAGGTCGCGCGCAGCCAGGGCTGGTTGGTGAACATGTAATAGGAGGTCACGCCCAGGCCGGAAACCATGCCCAGCACGGCCCCTACGCCGTTGGCGCGCTTCCAGAAGATTCCCAGGCTGAGCGCCGGGAAGAAGGAGGCGGCGGCGAAGGAAAACGCCGCCGACACCAGGAACAGGATGTCCGCCGGCTTTTGCGCCGCCACATAGGCCGCCAGCAGGGCCACGATAAGCAGCAGGATCTTGGACACCGTGACCCGGCTCACGGTGGAGGCGTTGGGATCGATCATCTTGTAATAAAGGTCATGGCCCAGCGCATTGGCAATCGTCAGCAGCAGGCCGTCGGCGGTCGACAGCGCCGCGGCCAACCCGCCGGCCGCCACCAGGCCGGAGATCACATAAGGCAGCCCCGCCAGCTCAGGAGTGAGCAGCACGATGATGTCGCCGCCTATGGTCATTTCATTGAGCTGCAGGATGTTGTCGCGGTTGATGTCGGCCACCGACAGCAGGCCCGGGTCGACCCGGCTCCAGGCGCTGACCCAGGACGGAAGCTGGTCAAACCGCGTGCCGACCAGCACCGTGAAGATTTCATACTTCACCAGCACGGCCAGGGCCGGCGCGGTGAAGTACAGCAAGAAGATGAAAAACAGCGACCAGGTGACCGACTGCCGTGCCTCACGCACGCTGGGCACCGTGTAATAGCGCATCAGGATGTGCGGCAAGGCGGCCGTGCCCACCATGAGGCAGAACACCAGCGCCAGGAAGTTGCGGCGGGACGTGTCGTAGCTTTCCTGCTCCTTGGGCGTGCCATCGGGGTCGCCCGAGAACTGAGCCGCATGGGCGGGCATGCCGTTGAGCGGCTGGGTCTTGGCCTCGGCTGCCGCCCTGGCGGCCGTCCAGGCCTTGACGGCCGCTGCCTCGTCCCTGGGCATGGTGGCCAGGGCCTTGGCCGCCGAGCTGATTTCGGCCACCGAGGCATTGCCGCCCTTGAGCTGCTCCATGCGTTTGGCTGCAGCCAGTTTGTCGGCGGCCAGCGATTCGGCCGGATGGTCCAGCTTGCCGGACAGCACCTCCGCGCGCTGCCTGAACAGCTCGCGCACCTGCAGCTCCTTGGGGTCCGCGGCCAGCTCTTTTTCCTTGGCACTGACCTTTTCGAGCTGAAAACCGTAGACCAGTTGCGGCACCGGAACGCCGGTCTGCTTGACCGACAGCCACACCACCGGGATCAGGTAGGCCACCACCAGGATGATGTACTGCGCCACCTGCGTCCAGGTGACGGCGCGCATGCCGCCCAGGAATGAGCACACCAGGATGCCACCCAGGCCCAGGAAGATGCCCAGTTCGAAAGCGATGCCGGTCAGGTAGGAGGTGATCAGGCCCACGCCGTAAATCTGTGCGACCAGATAGGTAAAGGAGCACAGGATGGCGGCCCCCACACCGATGAGGCGCGGCAGGCTGCCGCCATAACGCTCGCCCAGGAAATCTGGAATGGTGAACTGGCCGAACTTGCGCAGATAAGGTGCCAGCACCAGCGCAACCAGGCAGTAGCCGCCGGTCCAGCCCATGATGAAGGCCAGGCCGTTGTAGCCCGTGAGGTAGAGCGTTCCCGCCAAGCCGATGAAGGACGCGGCCGACATCCAGTCGGCGCCGGTGGCCATGCCGTTGTAGACCGCCGGCACGCGCCTGCCAGCCACATAATATTCGCCCGCATCGGTGGTGCGGCTCATGATGCCTATGCCCGCGTACAGTCCAATCGTGGCCAGCAGGAAAGCCGTGCCTATCCACAGACGCGGCAGGCCCATGCGCTCCAGGCCCGCGAGGATGAGCACGAACGCCACCAGACCCACGGTGTACCAGCGGTAGACGCGGTTGAGCTGCGCCTTGAACTGCTGGCTGGAGAGTAAAACCCCATCGCGCGAACCGAAGAAGCCGGCCATCTAGTCCCCGTCCGCCACGTCGTGCTCGATGTCGAGCCGGTTCATGTACCAGGCGTAAAAGCCGATGATCAGGCAGTACACCAACAGGGCGCCCTGGGCGCCCATCCAGAAGCTGAAAGGCCAGCCGAAAAAACGGAAACTCAGCGCGCGCGCGAAATAGCTCACCCCGAAAGTCACGCTGAACCAGGCCAGCAGCAGCACGGCCGTCACTACCAGGTTTTTGCGCCAGTAGCGGCGGTGGCTGTCAGCCGGCTGCATGATCGGCCTCGGTCGTGGGCGCCCTGCCCGCCTGCAGCGCCGCGGCGTTCTCGCGCTCCAGTTGCGCGGCAACGCGAGGTTCAAAGCGCCGCAGATGGGCTACAACCTTGCGCGCCTTGCCTGCCTCGCCCAGCGCAAGCCAGACCTGCGCGAGCCGGTACCAGCCGTAGGGACCCAGCGGCTGCAGCGCGGTGTTGCGCTCCAGCGCCTCGGCGGCTTCCGGCCAGCGCTGCTCTTCGATCCGTACCAACGCCAGGCCGTACCAGGCCCGGTCCAGGCTCGGGTCCAGCGCCAGCGCACGTTCGAAAGCAGGGCCGGCCTCGCCATGGCGGCCGGCCTGTTGCAGCACATAGCCGAGGTTGAACCAGCCCGAGGCCTGTAGCGGCCAGGCACTGGTGAGCTGCCGCAGGCTGGCAATCGCCTCCTGCGTGAGATGCAGTTGCGCCTCCACATGGCCACGGCTGGCCAGGGCGTAAGGATCGGCTGGCCGCAGGCGCAGCATCTGGGCGAACTTCGGTAAGGCGGCCGCGCGCTTGCCGGCCGCAAGCATTAGCAGGGCCTGCGCTTTCAGGAAGTGATAGTGCAGGGACAACGCGAACGGCAAAGCTATTTGCACAGCGCCACCCCGATTTCCAGGCAGATGCGGATTTTCGCGACGGCGGCTGCAAGCCACAGCATCGCCAATACCAGGAAGGCCACCAGCGGCAGGTGGCGCTCTAGCACCACGGGCGGCGAAATCCAGCGTGCAGCCCTCACCCAGGGCCGGCCCAGCAGTTGCAGCAGGCGGTAAAAAAGATTGTTGTCGCGTCCCGCGCCGGCCAGCAAGCCCACCACCCATTGGCCGGCCAGCGCGAGCAGCGCAATTTCAGCAAGCAGTTTGGCGGTGGTGGCGGCGGCGAGCATGGCTGATGGCAGACAAGGAAAAGCGGTGCTTCCGATTGTCATCGGAGGCACCGCCAATTACTTGCCGCGAGTGGCGCCGGCCTCCGGGGGTTTTCCCTCGGTCAGCCCGCGAGGGAGCTGCCTAGCTGGCCAGCTGCTTCCAGGTGCTTATCACCGTGTCGGGGTTCAGCGAGATCGAGCCTATGCCCTGCTCCTTGAGCCACAGGGCAAAGTCGGGATGGTCGCTGGGCCCCTGGCCGCAGATGCCGACGTATTTGTTGGCACGCTTGCAGGCAGCAATGGCCTGGCTCAGCAGCGCCTTGACCGCCGGATCGCGTTCGTCAAAGTCTTTGGCCAGAATGTCCAGGCCCGAGTCGCGGTCCAGGCCCAGCGTGAGCTGGGTCAGGTCGTTGGAGCCAATGGAGAAGCCGTCGAAAAATTCGAGGAACTGGTCGGCCAGCACCGCGTTGCTCGGCACCTCGCACATCATGATGATTTTCAGGCCCTGCTCGCCGCGCTTGAGGCCGTGTTTGGCCAGCAGTTCTGTCACGGCCTTGGCCTGGCCCAGGGTGCGCACAAAGGGCACCATCACCTCGACGTTGGTCAGGCCCATGTCGTTGCGCACGCGCTTGAGCGCTTCGCATTCCATGGCAAAGGCCTCGGCGAAATCCGGGCTCAGGTAACGCGCCGCGCCGCGGAAACCCAGCATCGGGTTTTCTTCTTCGGGCTCGTAGCGCGAGCCGCCTATCAGCTTGCGGTACTCATTGGACTTGAAGTCCGACAGGCGCACGATCACCGGCTTGGGCCAGAAAGCCGCGCCAATCGTGGCGATGCCTTCAGCCACCTTGTCGACGTAAAAGGCGCGCGGCGAGGCATGGCCGCGGGCGACGCTCTCGACGGCTTTTTTGAGGTCAGCATCGATGTTGGGGTACTCCAGGATCGCCTTGGGGTGCACGCCGATGTTGTTGTTGATGATGAACTCCAGCCGCGCCAGGCCCACGCCGTGGTTGGGCACCTGGCAGAAGTCGAAAGCCAGTTGCGGGTTGCCCACGTTCATCATGATCTTGAGGTCTATGGGCGGCATCGCGCCGCGCTGTACCTCTGTCACCTCGGTTTCGAGCAGGCCGTCATAGATGTTGCCGGTGTCGCCCTCGGCGCAGCTCACCGTCACCAGCATGCCGTCCTTGAGCGTCTCGGTCGCGTCGCCGCAGCCGACCACGGCCGGGATGCCGAGCTCGCGCGCGATGATGGCCGCGTGGCAGGTACGGCCGCCGCGGTTGGTGACGATGGCACTGGCGCGCTTCATCACCGGCTCCCAGTTCGGGTCGGTCATGTCRGTSACCARRATGTCACCGGCCTGCACCTGGTCCATSTCSTTGATGTYRTGCACGATGCGSACCGGGCCGGTGCCRATYTTCTGGCCRATCGCCCTGCCCTCGGCCAATACTGTGCCGGTGCCCTTGAGCGTGTAGCGCTGCTCAGCCTTGCCCTTGGCCTGGCTCTTCACCGTCTCGGGGCGCGCCTGCAGGATGTAAAGCTGGCCGTCGGTGCCGTCCTTGCCCCATTCGATGTCCATGGGGCGTCCGTAATGCGCCTCGATGATGAGCGCGTAGCGGGCCAGTTGCTCGACGTCCTCGTCGCTCAGCGAATAGCGGTTGCGCAGCTCGGTCGGCACGTCGGTGGTCTTGACCAGCTTGCCGCCGGATTTTTTCTCCTCCGGCGTGGTGAACTCCATCTGGAGCAGCTTGCTGCCCAGGTTGCGGCGGATCACGGCGCGCTTGCCGGCCTTGAGCATGGGCTTGTGCACGTAGAACTCGTCGGGGTTGACGGCGCCCTGCACCACGGTTTCGCCCAGGCCGTAGCTGGAGGTGATGAAGACCACGTCTTCAAAGCCGCTTTCCGTGTCTATGGTGAACATCACGCCGGCCGCGCCCTTGTCGCTGCGCACCATGCGCTGGATACCGGCCGACAGCGCCACGTCGGAATGGGCAAAACCCTGGTGCACGCGATAGCTGATGGCGCGGTCGTTGTAGAGCGAGGCGAACACCTCTTTCATCTTGTGCAGCACGTCCTCGATGCCGACTACGTTCAGGAAGGTTTCCTGTTGGCCCGCGAAGGACGCGTCGGGCAAATCCTCGGCCGTGGCGGAGGAGCGCACCGCGAAGCTGGCCTGGGCATTGCCGGCACTCAGGACGGCGAAGCTGTCGCGCACGGCTTTTTCGAGGTCGGCCGGAAAAGGCTGGGCTTCGACCAGCGCGCGGATTTTGGCGCCCGCCTCGGCCAAGGCACGCACGTCGTCGGTGTTGAGCGCGTCCAGCACGCCGTTGATTTTTTTGTCCAGCCCGTCGTGGGCCAGGAACACGCGGAAGGCATGCGCCGTGGTGGCGAATCCGGTGGGCACCCGCACGCCCTGGGGTCCGGTGGGCAGTTGCGAGATCATCTCGCCGAGGCTGGCGTTCTTGCCGCCAACGGCCTCGACGTCTGTCATCCTCAGGTTTTCAAACGGTACGACCAGGGCGGTCGCCTCAAACAGATTGGACATGAAAATACTCCGGGAGGTTTAAAAACCGGGGAATTCACCATGCGCGGCAGGCAACCTTGTTGTTGTTCGAGGGGGTTGTGGCGGGGCATGGCGTGACAAACTGGATAATTGGCCCAATTGTAGGGGCGAGCCGCCGGATGTGCCGCGTCAGCCTTTCACCCAGCTTTCAATCAGCCAAACACCCACCATGTCCCAACGCACCGTGTTTTTCATCTCCGACGGCACCGGCATCACTGCGGAAACCTTTGGTAACGCCATCCTGGCGCAGTTCGAATTCAAGCCGCGCCACGTCCGCCTGCCCTTCATCGACAGCGTGGACAAGGCCCACCAGGCGATACGGCAGATCAACCACACGGCTGAAGTCGAAGGCAAACGCCCCATCGTCTTCACCACGCTGGTCAACATGGAAATCCTGGCCGTCATCAAAACCCACTGCAACGGCATGCTGCTGGACATGTTCGGCATGTTCGTGGCGCCGCTGGAGGGCGAGCTGGGCATCAAGTCCAACCATCGCGTGGGCCGGTTTTCGGACGCTTCCAAGAGCAAGGAATACGACGACCGCATCGAGGCCATCAATTTCTCGCTGGCGCATGACGACGGCCAGAGCAACCGCGACCTGGAAAACTCGGACGTGATCCTGGTGGGCGTGAGCCGCAGCGGCAAGACGCCGACCTCGCTTTACCTGGCCATGCAGTACGGCCTCAAGGCCTCGAATTACCCACTGATCCCGGAAGATTTTGAGCGCCGCCAGCTGCCCCCGGCGCTGGTGCCGCACCGCAAGAAGATCTTCGGCCTGACCATCGCGCCCGAGCGCCTGGCACAGATACGCAACGAACGCCGGCCCAACTCGAAATACGCGAGCCTGGAGAACTGCCGCGACGAGATCCACGAGGCCGAGGCCATGATGCGCCGCGAAGGCATACGCTGGCTCTCGACCACCACCAAGTCGATCGAAGAGATTTCGACCACCATCCTGCAGGAAATCCGGCCCGAGCGGCTCGAGTACTGAACTGAACCGGGCGGGCCCTGCCCGGTTCATGCGCACGACCTTATTTGGTCAGTTCCACCAGCATGCGGGCCAGCAGGTAAAAGCGCGGGACGATGCTCTCAATCTCAGCGTACTCGTTTTCCGTATGGATTTCACCGCCCACGATGCCGAATCCGTCCAGCGTGGGTGTCCCCACCCCGGCCGACAGGCTGGCGTCGGCCGCACCGCCGCTGCCTTCCAGCGTCAGCTTGCGGCCGATTTCACCGTAGATCGCCTGGGCCTTGGCCGCCAGCACGTCCTGTTTGGCGGTTTGCGGCATGGGCGGCAGGCCGCGGCTCAAGGTGGTTTTGACCTCAGTGTCGGGAATCAGCTTGTTGGCCGACACCCTCGCCAAATCCTTTTCGATCCGGTCGAACTCCTCGGGAACGGTCACCCGCACGTCGGCCTTGGCGCTGGCGGCATCCGGGATCACATTGGTACGGTCTCCGGCCTTGAGCACCGTGAAATTGATGGTCGTCTGCTTTTCCTTGTTGCCCAGCTTGCCCAGTTGCAGGACCTGGTGCGCCACCTCCATGGCCGCGTTGCGGCCGCTGTCGGGCGCGACACCGGCGTGCGCCGACTTTCCCTTGACCTCCACCGTGGCCGTGCCGCCGCCCTTGCGCCAGATCACCAGCCCGTCCGCAGGCCGGCCGGGCTCAAGGTTGAGCGTGACGTCGTGTTGCCTGGCCACTTTTTCGATCAGCGCGGTAGTCATGGCTGAGCCGGTTTCCTCGTTGTTGTCGAGCAAAAAAGTGATCTGTGCGTAGTCCTTGAAATTAAGCTGCTGAAGAATCTTCAGCGCATACAGGCCCGCGATGATGCCGCCTTTGTTGTCCATGACACCGGGGCCGTAGGCACGGTTGCCCTTGATGTAAAACGGCTTGGCCGCCGCCGTGCCTTCCTTGAAGACCGTGTCCATGTGCGCCATCAAGAGGATTCTGGCCTTGCCGGTACCTGTGAGCGTGGCCACCACGTTCAAGCCGCCCTCCGGCGTCGCCTGGAAAGTCTCGATGCGCGCGCCGAGTTTTTTCAGTTCATCGACGGAAATTGCGCGCACCTGGGCTAGCCCCTTTTCATAGCCCGAACCAGAATCGATATTGACCAGCTTCTCCAGCAAGGCCAGCGCCTCGCCTTTGTAGCTTTCGGCTTTTTCGAGGACTGCCTTGTCGGCCTGTGCGTGCGCATGGGGAGCGGCGATGCCGAGCGCAAGTCCGATGGACAAGCCAGATGCCAGCATGGTGCTCTTGAAATTAAACCGCATGTCGATGTTCTCCTGCTTGAATGAATAGGGGAATTTGTGATGCACATCCCGTGCCTGTCGCAGGAACGTGAAGAGTGACCATACATCGAGCAAGAATCAGCGTCGATACGCAGTTCCCGCAGCACATCGGCTAAAGCCCCGTTTCCCCCAAGCAGACAGGTTGAAGAGCCCGGCTGTCCCGCATCCTCAGGACCGCACACCCGCCGGCCTGTAGCGGCTGGGGTTGGCGCCCGTCGACTTGCGCATCAGGCGCCGCAGGGCGGTGGCGTCTTCATAGCCAACCTGTTCGGCCACTCGCTCTATGCTCATACGGCTGGATTCGATCAGCATCCGGGCGCGATGCAGCCGCACGCTTTGCAGCAGCGCCATGGTGCTTTGACCCGTGGCCTCACGCACCCGTCGCGACAGCGTTCGCTGCGACATGGCGAATTCGCCGGCCAGCGCCTCCACGCTGGGCGGATACGGCAAGGCCGCTTCGATGCGAGCCGTCAGCCGGGCCACCAGCTCGTTGCCGTTGGAGAGCATGGCCGGCACCACAAACGGGGCCTGCGCCTGCCGCCCGTCTATCAACAGGACGCGCCCCACGGCGTCGGCCAACCCCACGCCGAACTGCCTGCGCAGCAGGTGGAGCATCAAATCGGTCTGCGCGAAGGCGGCTCCCGCCGTGCTGACGGGACCGTCGGCGCACACCATGCGGTCGGCATCGACGGTGCAGCGCGGCTCCAGCCGACGCAGCTCAGCCGCCATCCACCAGGAAGTCGTGGCGCGGCGCCCGGCCAGCAGGCCAGCGGCTTGCAGCAGGAACACCGCCGAGCAGGAGGCCGCGACGCGCCCGCCCCGGGCCGCATGCGCGACGACAGCCTGGATGGCCCGCTGCGCATCGGCGCCCGCCAGCCCGGCCGCGACCGCTTCGGCGTTGTCCAGGCCCAGCCCCGGGATGATCCAGGTCGCCGCGTCAGGACGATGGCGTTTCGGCAGGGCCGCGGTGTCCACACGCATGCCGCTGCTCAAGGGCACGGCGCCACCGGACGGCGACAGCACGCGCCAGCTGGGGCGCGCCAGCTTCAGGCGCGGCGCGAGCGAGGCCGCCGCCTGCAGCACGTCAAGCGTGGCGGCCACGCTGGTCGCGAAAGCGCCTGGCAGCACCAGGATGGTGAAATCGGTCATTGACTGAAAAAGCCTCAAAGATGTCGAAACAGACACTCGCAGTTTAACCGCCGGTCGCGTCCAATGCAGGCTTTCCCACTCCTGAAAGCACGGTCATGACCACTGCCACCGCACAGCGCACCATGAAAGAAGACGATCTCCTCGACGACTTCACGAGGCGCGAGATCACGCTGGACGGCATGGCCAAAAAAGTCTACGTGGCCGGCTCGGGGCCGGCCGTGATCGTCATGACCGAGATGCCGGGCATCAGCCCGCATGTCGCGCGTTTCAGCCGCTGGGTGCGCGATGCGGGTTTTACCGTCTACATGCCCTCGCTGTTCGGCCGCGACGGCGCGATACCCGGCGCCGATGAGGGCGCGGCCGTCTTCCAGCGCGCCTGTGTCAGCGCCGAGTTCCGCGCGCTGCGCGCGAATGAGACCAGCCCGGTGACGCAATGGCTGATGGCGCTGGCGAGGCTGGCACACCAGGAATGCGGCGGGCCCGGTGTGGGTGCCATCGGCATGTGCTGGACCGGCAACTTCGCGCTCTCGATGATGCTGGAGCCCACGGTGTTGGCGCCGGTGCTGTCGCAGCCCTCGCTGCCGCTCAACGACCCGGCCGGGCTGGAGATATCACCCGCCGATATCCAGGCGGTGCGCAGGCGGCTCGACAAGGAAAATCTCACCGTGCTGGCCTACCGCTTCGAGGGAGACAAGTTTTGCCGGGCCCAGCGCTTTGCGGCTTATGCGCAGGCCCTGGGCGACCGTTTTGTGGGCCGGGTGCTGCCCGACAGCGCCGCCAACCCGGATGTGCCGCCCTTCTTTTCCACGTATGTGCCCACGCCTCACAGCGTGGTGACGGCCCACCTGGTCGACGAGGCGGGACAGCCCACGGTGGCTGCGCGCGATGAAATCCTGGCCTTCTTTGCAGAACGTCTCAGCCCAGCACCGCCACGCCCTTGACCTGCGCGAATACACGGCTGCCGGGCTGCAACTGCAGCGCGTCGGCCGATTTTTGGGTGATGCGGGCCAGCAGCGCGCTGCCGCCGGCATCCAGACCCACCATCACCTGGCCCGGGCTGTCGGCCGACAGTGCCGTGACGGTGGCGGCAAAGATGTTCTGCACGCTGGTACCTGTCTGGCGCTCCAGCGTGAGGCTCACGTCGCGCGCCTGGATGCGCACGCGCACGCGCTGGCCGACCTGCAGGCTGGGGTTGAGCAGGCTGATGCTGCCGCCGGAAAACTCGGCATGGCTCATGTGCCAGCCGGGTTCGACGGCGCTGACCACGGCGTCCAGCACCGCGGCCGCGGCGTCGCCATGCGCCAGCGGCAGGTCCAGCCGCGTCATCAGTTCGCGCGTGGGGCCCGAAGCCGTGACCCGGCCGGCATCCAGCAGCACCAGGTGGTCGGCCAGCCGGGCGACCTCGTCGGGCGCATGGCTCACGTAGAGCACGGGCATGTCGAGTTCGTCATGCAGGCGCTCCAGGTAAGGCAGGATTTCGGCCTTGCGCGCGAGGTCCAGAGAGGCCAGGGGTTCGTCCATCAGCAGCAGGCGCGGGCTGGTGGCCAGCGCCCGCGCGATCGCCACACGCTGGCGCTCGCCGCCCGAGAGCGTGCCCGGCATGCGCTGCATCAGCGCTTGCAGGCCCAGCAGTTCAATGGCTTGCGCCAGCGAGACGCGGCGCTGCGCGGCCGGCACGCGGCGCAGGCCGAAGTCAAGGTTGCGGCGCACGTCCAGGTGGGCAAACAGGCTGGCCTCCTGGAACACATAGCCCAGCGGGCGCCGATGCACTGGCAAAAAAACGCCGGCGGCATCGTCCTGCCAGACCTCGCCGTTAACCGAAAGGTAGCCGTCACCGGCGCGCTCAAGACCGGCGATGCTCCGCAGCAAGCTGGTCTTTCCGGAGCCTGAAGGTCCAAAGATGGCCGTCACGCCGCGCCCCGGCACGGCCAGCGACACGTCGAGCGAAAAACCGGTGAAGGCGCGGCTGAACGAAGCGGCAATGCCTGTGTCGGCGGCCGTCATGTGCCCTGCCCTTTGCGCCGGTCCGGCTGCAGGGTGTAAAGCGCCAGCAGCACCAGGAAGGAAAACACCAGCAAGCCGCCGGCCAGCCAGTGCGCCTGGCGATATTCAAGCGTCTCCACGTGGTCGTAAATCTGCACCGACATCACGCGCGTCTTGCCGGGAATGTTGCCGCCCATCATCAGCACAATGCCGAACTCGCCCACCGTGTGCGCAAAGCCCATGACGGCGGCTGTCAGGTAGGCCGGCCGCGCCATTGGCAGCACCACGCTGAAGAAGGTGTCCAGCGGCGAGGCGCGCAAGGTGGCGGCGGCCTCCAGCGGCCTGTCTCCCAGGGCTTCAAAGGCGTTCTGCAGTGGCTGCACAACGAAGGGCATGGAATACAGCACCGAGCCCACTACCAGCCCGGCAAAGGTGAACGGCAGCACGCCCCAGCCAAGCGACTGCGTGAACTGGCCTACCGGGCCGTTCGGCCCCATCAGCACCAGCAGGTAAAAACCCAGCACCACCGGCGGCAGCACCAGCGGCAAGGCCACAAGGGCGCCCACCGGCCCTTTGAGCCGCGAATGCGTGCGCGCCAGCCACCAGGCCAGGGGCGTGCCGGCCAGCAGCAGCACCACGGTGGTGGTGGCCGCCAGCCGAAAAGTCAGCGCCAGGGCCTGAAGGCTTGCATCGTCGAGCATGCTTCAGCCGCGCTTCACGGTTCGTAGCCGAAAGAGCGGATCACCGCCCTGGCCTTCTCTGTTTTAAGGAATGCCATCAGCTGCGCCGAGGCCTTGCTGTCTTTGGCCTTGGCCAGCAGCACCGCGTCCTGGCGGATCGGGCTGTGCAGGCTCTCCGGAACAATCCAGGCCGAACCGGATTTGATCTTGCCGCTTTCGTAAACCTGCGACAGCGCGATGAAACCGAGTTCGGCATTGCCGGTGGAGACAAAGCTGAAGGCCTGCCCAATGCTTTCGCCCTGCACCAGCTTGGGCTCCAATGCGGCCTGCAGGCCCAGCTTGCTTATGGCCTCAACGGCGGCCGCACCATAGGGCGCTAGCTTGGGCGCGGCAATAGCGATCCTTTTGAAGTCGCCCTTCTTCAAGACTTCGCCTTGCGCATCGACCACACCGGGCTGCGCCGACCAGAGCACCAGCTTGCCGGTGGCATAGGTAAAGCGGCTGCCATTGACGGCCGCGCCTTCCTTTTCGAGTTTGGCGGGCGTCTCGTCATCCGCGGCGAGGAACACCTCAAACGGCGCGCCGTTAGTGATCTGCGCGTAGAACTTTCCGGTTGCGCCGAAGGTCAGCATCGCCTTGTGGCCGGTGTCTTTTTCAAAGTCCGCGGCGATCAGCTTCATGGGGGCGGTGAAGTTGGCCGCCACAGCGACCTGGACGTCTTCAGCCAGCGCCGGGGCCGATGACAACGCGATACACAGCGCCGGCAGCCAGCGCAACATGGTTGGGGACATGGGAGAGCTCCAGTGATGAAATGAAGGGGCCAAGGCATCCGGCCCATCCGCTATTCTATTTTAGAATAGCGCTTCCTGTCCCGATCCCGAGGCCTTCCATGCAAAAAGCCGCCCCCTCATCGTCCGCCGCCCCCTCCTTCGCCAGTGCCTTCGGCCATGAGCCGGCCGACAAGCGCATCGACATCCTGCGCCTGGTCGGCGAGAGCGGTTCGATCTCGCAGGCGGCGCGCCAGGCCAAGGTCAGCTACAAGGCGGCCTGGCAGGCCATAGACACATTGACCAATCTGGCCGGTGTGGCGCTGGTGGAGCGCGCCGTGGGCGGCTCGGGCGGCGGCGGCGCCACCCTCACGCCGGCAGGCCAGAAGCTGCTGGCGGTGGCGGGACTCTTGAGCGACACCCGCAGCCAGGTGCTGGCCGCCTTCAAATCAAACGAGCTGCTGCTGCCGCGTGCCCTGCCCGCACTCTCCAACATGAGCGTGCGTACCAGCATGCGCAACCAGTTGCCCTGCCGGGTCGACAAGCTCGAAGTGCGAGGCCAGGTGGCGCGCGTACATCTGCAACTTGCCGACGGCACAGCGCTGGTTTCGCGCATCACCAAGGCCAGCGCCGAGCTGCTGGGCTTACAAATGRGACAAGCGGTGCTGGCACTGTGCAAGGCCACGGCGGTGGCGGTGAGTGCGCAAAGCGCCACACCCCCAGGCGTTCAAAACCTCAAGGGCCGGGCCGTGCGCATCAGCCGCGGTGCCAGCGGCGATGAAGTGTCGCTGCAGCTTGACGGTGGCCTGCAGCTCGTGGGTTTTGCGGCGGCGGGCAGCGGACTGAAGACCAAAGCCCTGGTGCAGGCCCTGATCGACGAATCGGCTGTCGTGATCGCCCTGGCAGCCTAGGTTTTAAACCGGTGCCTCAAACAGGTACTGGGAAGGCCCCGCCGCCTCGCCCTGCGGTGCGACCGGATGCGCGACCACGCCCCACACTTTTTCAATGCAGGCAGGCGTGAGCACCTCGGCGGTGGCGCCGCTGCCCACCACCTCGCCGCCCTGCAGCACCACGCAGCGGTCGCTGTAGCGCAATGCGAGGTTCAAGTCGTGCAGCACGGCCACCACGCCCACACCCTGGGCGGTCGCCCAGGCGCGCGCCAGCTGCAGCATGCGGTGCTGGTGATGCAAATCGAGGGCGGCCGTGGGCTCGTCCAGCAGCAGCCAGCGTGTGGCCTGGGCGCTTGCCGGGCCAGCGGCGGGCTCCCATACCTGCGCCAGCGCGCGCGCCAGGTGCACACGCGCCTTCTCGCCGCCCGAGAGCGTGTTGAGCGCGCGGTGCTGCAGGTGTTCGACCGCGGTGGCCTGCATGGCCTGCAGGGGGATATCGGCTTCGGACCTGCCCGGCTGGCTGCGGTGCGGGTAGCGGCCCAGTTCCACCACCTCGCGCACGGTGAATTCAAAAGCGACCTGGGTTTCTTGCGCAACTGAGGCGCGTACACGGGCGAGTTCAAGCGGCGCATACGCGGCCAGCGCCTTGCCGGCCAGGTAGACAGCACCGCCCGTGGGTTGGCGCTGGCCGGTCAGCACCGACATCAGCGTGGACTTGCCCGCACCGTTGGGCCCCAGCACGGCGGTGACCTGCCCGGCCGCGAATTTCGCCGAGGCGGCCCGCAGCAGCGACCGGCCTGGCACATCCACCCCCACGCCCACCACTTCGAGCAGGCCGGCGATGAGCGAAAAATCATGCATGTTTCGTGCGTTCATAGCCGGTTCTTGAAGTGGCGCAGCAGCAACAAAAAGAAGGGCACGCCGACAAAAGCGGTCAGCACGCCCAGCGGCAGCTCGGCGGGCTTGACCACCGTGCGGGCCACGCTATCGGCGGCCAGCACCAGGGCCGCGCCCAGCAGGGCCGAGCCCGGCAGCACGATGCGGTGGTCGGGCCCGGCCACCAGGCGCACGCAGTGCGGCGCCACCAGGCCGATGAAACCAATGATGCCGGTGGTGGCCGTAACGGCCCCCACGGCCAGCGCCGTCACCAGCACGGCAAAACGCTTGACGCGCTCGACCGGCACGCCCAGCAGCGCGGCCTGTGCCTCGCCCAACGCGATGGCATTGAGCGGCCGGGCCAGCGTCAGGCCCGCACCCAGCGCGGCCAGCACAATGGAAAACACCAACGCCACCGCGCTCCAGCGCGCGCCGCCCAGGCTGCCGAGCAGCCAGAACTGGATGTTGCGTAGTTGCTCGTCGGTGGCCAGAAAGGTCAGGTAGCCCAGGCCTGCGCCGGCCAGCGCGTTGACGGCAATGCCGGCCAGCAGCATGATGCCGACCCGCGTCGCGCCGTCCTGCTGCGATAGCACGTACACCAGCACCGTCACCAGCAGGCTGCCCAGGAAGGCCATGAGCACCAGCGTCCAGCTGCCCAGCGTGCGCGGCATCTCGGGAAACCACAGGCTGCCGAGCACGATGGCCATGCCGGCGGCCAGCGCCGCGCCGCTGCTGACGCCGATGAGCCCCGGGTCGGCCAAAGGATTGCGGAACAGGCCTTGCATCAGCGCGCCCGACATGCCCAGCGCCGCACCGGCGGCTACGCCCAGCAGCAGGCGCGGCAGGCGTATGTTCATGAAGACCAGGTGCTCGGGCGAAGGCTGGCCGCTGCCCGCCAGCATGTCGAGTAGCACGTTCCACAGCTGCAGCGGGCTGATGGCGTAAGCGCCGCGCGCGCTGCCGATGACAAAGCTCAGGGCCAGCAGCAGCACGCCCGCGCCCAGCACCAGCGCCGCCGGCCAGCGCCGGTGGTCACCGTGCAACGCGGCCTTCATGCGCGGGCCCTGCGCCTGGCGGCATGCGGTGCCGACTGCACCAGCAGCAGCCGGTTGCCTTCGCAATCGCTGATGCCCCATTCGGTGCCCCACTCCTGCTCGACCAGCGCATGCGGCGCCTGGCCGGACGCCGATTGCAGGGCCATGTGCCACTGTTCAATGTTGTCCACCAGCAGGCGGCAGGCAAAGTGTTGCGGAGCCATGTCGGCGCGGCGCTGCCAGAGCTGCACCGTCACCGATTCGCGTGTGAGCACGGCGATGACGCCGGGCACGCTGTGCCGGACGGCAAAACCCCAGCAGTCGCGGTAAAACGCCAGTGCCCGGCGCAAATCGGCGCAGTGCAGCACGGCGGGGGTGCGTGCGCAGAGGACTTCGGTCATGGCGGCTTTCATGGGCTGGTCGTTCATGCGGCGGCTTTCAGGCCGGCCTGGTGCAGTTCGGCCACGGCCTGCGGCAGGCGCGGGCCGAAGCCGATCAGGTAGAGCGCGTCCAGCGCCACCAGGGCGCGGCGCTTGTAGGCCGGCGTGAGCTCCAGGCCGGGGCGCCGCCAGAATTTTTCGAGCCCGCCGCTGGCCTCGACGCCCTGCGTGGTGGTGACGATCACGTCGGGGGCGGATGTCACCAGGGCTTCGGGCGTCATGGCGCGGTAACCGCTGAAATTGGCGCCGCCGCCGGGCGTGATCAGGGCGTTGTCCAGGCCCGCGAAGGTGAACATCGCATGCGCGGCGGTTTTCTCACCGGCCACCTGCGGCGAACCCGAGTGCGTGAGGATGAACACGGCGCGGGGTTTGCGGCCGGTCTTGCGGGCCACCGCGGCCAGCACTTCCGCCCATTGGGCGTCAAGCTTGGCCTGCAGCGCGGTGGCCTGCGCAACGCGCGACGTTGCGCGTCCGACGGCGGCGACTTTGCGCTGAACCTCGGCCCAGCTGTGGTCGGCCTCGACCAGTTCGACCTTGACGCCGGCGCTGCGGATCTGGTCCATCACCACACCGGGCCCGGCTTCCGTCGTGCCGATGACGGCATCGGGCTTGAGCGACAGCAGCCCTTCCGCCGAAAGCTGGCGCATGTAGCCGACCTTCGGCGTTTGCAACGCCGCGGCCGGAAAGAGGCTGGTGGTGTCGGTGCCGACCAGTTGCTTTTCAGCGCCCAGCGCGTAGACGATTTCCGTGGTCGCGCCGCTCACCGAGACGATACGCGGCATCTTCGCCGCTACCGTCGCCTGCGCCTGCGCAGCAGTCGCAGACAGGCCGCAGACGCTGGAGACGGCGGAAACCGCCGGCAGTGAAAAATACCGCAAGGCTTCGCGCCGGCGGATTGGAGTTGGGGCTGCTGTCATGGGAAGCCTTGTGGGGGAGTGTTTTGCTCAAGGAAGTCTTCATGCGATGTTCTGCGCGATGCGCCAGAGCACGCCGGACGGGTCGCAGAGCACGAAGTCGCGCTGGCGCCAGGGCTGGTCTTGCGGCGCGACGGTGCGCACGCCATAGCGGCCGGCCACGTCCGCCTGCTGCAGCCGCGCCCACCAGCTTTCCACGTCCTGCACGATCAGGTGCATCATGAAATTGCTGGCGTGCTCGGCCAGGTAAAAGTTCTGCAGGAAGAAGGCCGTGTCACCCAGGCGCATATAGGCCAGGGTGTCGTCCGACCATGGGATCTCAAACCCCAGCTCTTCATAAAAGCGTTTGGACAGCGCGAAGTCTTTCGCAGGCACAAAGGCCTTGATCTCCACCGCGCCAAAACCGGTTGAGCCACCGCTCATGCGGCTTCCTTGAGCCTGGGCAGCCGCGCCACGATGTCGCGCCAGGCCTGCAGTTCGGGAAGGCCGGGCTTGCGGGCG
Source organism: Polaromonas sp. P1_G1 (assembly GCF_056405595.1). Classification (NCBI taxonomy): domain Bacteria; kingdom Pseudomonadati; phylum Pseudomonadota; class Betaproteobacteria; order Burkholderiales; family Comamonadaceae; genus Polaromonas; species Polaromonas sp. P1_G1. The sequence goes on along the minus strand of NZ_JBFUBU010000019.1, from coordinate 26,262 downwards.
CCGAAAAACATCGCCATCAGTTCGCCCTTGCCGTCGAATACCTCGACCGAGGTGACCAGGCCTTCGGTCGTGGGCTTCTCCACAATCCAGGCGCTCTTGACCATGTCTTCGCGCAGGTGCAGGTTGAAGCCCGTATCGAGCACGTTGATCCATTGCGCGGTCGGGGTGACCATGGGTTCGATGCGCTTGACCGGCCCGGTGTGGATCTGGATGCAGCCCAGGCTGCCGACGAACACCATGATGGGCGTGCCGTCCATGGAGGCTTCGTCGAGCAGCTTGCGGACTATCGTCAGCTCGGCCTTCCGGGTGAAGCGGCCTTCGACCAGGCGGAAGGCTTGCTGGCGCTCAGCGCCGGCCTTGCCGATCAGGCCGAAAAATTCGTGCGTGTCCTTCATCTCGCTCCAGCCCTGGGCCAGTGCTGCGGCGTCGATGTCCGCATCAGGCTTGGGCGCGGGCTTGGGGATGGCGGGCGTGAAAACGTAAGCCTTGTCTGCGTCGGTGAACTGGTTGGCCACGTCCCTGAAGGCTTCGCGGTCGGTCTCGGGCCGCGCAAACACCTTGTGCACGGCCACACCATGCGCGTCAAAAAATTGCAGGCTTTCCGAAGCCGGGTTCTTCGGGTCGTTGGCCGGCTCAAAAACGTAGAAGCCGGCATGCCAGCGGCTGAAGAAGATGCGCAGGTCGATTTCTTCGCCCAGCGCCAGGCCCATATGGCCCTGAGCGCTGATATTGCGGTAGACGCCGGTCTTTTCATGCACGGTGGATTCATTGCGCGTAAGCGCCATGACCGGCCCGCACAGCTCCATCGCCTGAAGTATCTCGACCCACGGGCCCTTGAGCGGTGTGGCCTTGAGGGCTTGGTCGTGCGCACCCGCGTGGACGGCGACGGCCTGGCCTTCGGTGATGCCTATGCTCTCGGCGGCGTCCTTTGCGCGCTTGCCGCTGCTGCGCGCGGCGGCAAAGCGCTCGCGCAGGGCGGCTGGATTCAGGTGGGCAGTGCCGGCATCTGCCTGGCCTGCGGCGTCGGGCCGCGTCTGGGTTTGAAGGACTGCGCTCATTGAAGGGTCTCCGGGGTTGTGTGCCAAAGCACGCGATGGGTATCAGAATGGTCCGCAGGCAAAAGCCCCTGCTGTGGCTGCTCAGGGCCAGGCTGCAATACGCGCACCCACAAAGGATGCAGGTTGGCGGCAATGGCCCTGAAGTTCGGTGGCGCTGCCGGATGGCGCGACAGCATGAAAAGGTTGGCGATGATTTTTTGGGCCAGCAAGGCGCGCTGACCGTCGCAGCAGGCCTGGGCGTGGCCGGTCATCAGGGCCAGCGTTCCGGCCAGCAGGGCTTCCGCCGGGGGAAGGCCCTGCGCATCGGCCGCAGCGCTGTCGCCATTGTTGATGCCGTGGTCGGAGAACTGGCTCATGTGCTTTCGCTTTCCTCTGTTTGTCAAAAAAACGTTCAGGACGAAATCGGAAAAATCAGAAATCGGCCACCAGCGAGACATTGAAATAGCGGCCCGGCTGGCTGTAGGCGTCGCGGAAGGAGGAGTTGGCCGCCACACCGCGGACATCCGACCAGTTCCAGTACTTTTTGTTCGTCAGGTTGATAAGGCCGGCGTTCAGGCGCAAGGTCTTGCTGAAACGCCACTGGCCGGTGAGGTCCAGCGTGGTCGCGGACGGCACGGCGAACTGGGTGGTCGCCACAGGCACCGCGGGCGGGGAGGCGGCAATGGTCTGCGCGCTGATGTCGTCGAACTTCTTGGCGGAATGGTGGCTTGCATCCAGGCGCACATCCCAGGTCGCGGTTTCATACTTCAGGCCGACGCTGAGCTTGGCCGGGTCTATGGTGTCCAGCGGCTTGCCGGTGTTCTTCACGGTGCCGCGGGTGTAGCCATAGGAGAACGGCGTGCTGAGCTTGCCGTCGCCGACCTTGCCCCAGTTCATGTCGCCCTTGATCTCAAAACCGCTGATGGTCGCGTTGTCGATGTTGATCGACTGGATCACGGCGGGGTTGCCCGGGTTGCCGAAGGCGCCGCTCACGATGGCGCCGTCCTGGATCAGGTCTTTGAAGCGGCCGTAAAACACGGCGGTGTCGAAACTCAGCTGCTCCAGGCGTCCGCGCACGCCGAATTCGACGTTCCGGCTCTTCTCAGGCTTGAGGTTGGGGTTGGGCACGGTGCGGTAGCCGCCGGCAAGGTTCTGGAAGAAACCGTTGACCTGGCCGGCATTGGGCGCGCGGAAACCGCTTGCATAGTTGCCGAAGAAACTCCACTGCGGCGTGGCGCGGTAGATGACGCCGACCTTGGGCGACACGGCCGAGCCCGACAGCGACACGGCGGGCACCGGGAAGCCGGCCTGCGCCGCGTCGATCTTGAAGCTGTCCGCGCGCACGCCCGGCGTCACGCTCCAGTCGCCCAGAATGAACTCGTCCTGCACATAAAAGGCCGTGGCGGTTTCGGTGGTGTCGGGGAAGCGTTTGAGCGGGAAGGTTTCGCCGGCGGGCGGCACCAGGCCGGTCTGAAGGTTTTCGATTTTTGCGCTGGTGTGGTCCAGGCCGTAGGTGATCTTCTGCGCCGAGTTGGCGCCCATGCGGAGGGTCTTGTCGGCCTGGACGCTGGCCTGCAGCGTGCGCTCGCTGTAGGTCGTGTCACGCACGCGCTCCTGCGGCAACGCCGTACGCCGCTCATAGGTGTAATCGTTGGACTTCGCATCCTGGTAGCTGAGCACCGTCTGGATGTTGTCGGTCAGCACGGTATCGACCTTGTATTTGGCATCCCAGGTCAGGCGGTCGCGGTCCATCTTTCCGGTCGAGTACGAGTCTTGCACCGTGGCCGAGCGCGCGGTCAGCAGGTTGTAATCACTCTTCTTGTCGACGTGCTCGAAGGTAATGACGTGTTTTTGCGAAGCGGTCGGGTTCAGCACGACCTTGGCCAGCAGCGAATTGGCCTTGTCTTTTTGCGGGTTGGGCTGGGTGCGGGTAAAGCCGGTGCCGCCGTTGTCGCCACGGTTTTCCAGTTCCTTGCCGCTGCTGGTGGCCACGCTCAGCTGCCAGGCCAGCATTTCATTGACGCGTCCGGCAATCGTGCCGCTGGCGGCAGTCTCGTTGTTGTCGCCGCTGTAGCCGATGGACGCGCGGCCGCCCAGCGACTTGCCGTCCCTCAGGTAATCGTCCGGCTCATTGGTGATGAAGTTGACCAGGCCGGCAATGCCGTCGGAACCATACAGCACCGAGGCCGGGCCCTTGACGATTTCAATGCGCTTGATGAGATCGATGGACAGGCTGTCGCGCCCAAAGGAGTTGGGGCTGAAGGCATAACTGCGTGGAATGCGGATGCCGTCGACCATCATCAGCACGCGGTTTCCGTCGAGGCCGCGGATGTTGAAACCAGCATTGCCTTCGCGGCCGGTGTCGCCTTGCGCCAGGCCGAAACGCGCGGGCGCACGGCGCACCGAGACGTTGGGAATGTTTTTGGCCGCGTCACGAATGTCCCTGATCTGCCCCTGCTCGATGTCCTCGGCGTTGATCACGTCGATGGTTTGCGGAATGTCTTCCACCGATTGCTCGTTGCGCGAACCGCTGACGACGGTTTCTTTCAGGGCGGCGACTTGCACCGCGGCGGTCATGGCCGGTGCGGCCGATACGACCGTTTGCGCCTGCGCGGCGAAACCGGCGCCACAGGCCAGGGCGGTCAACAGGGAGATTTCGCGCAGCGCGAAACGGGAGGAAGGATGGATGGAAGTCATGCAAGCCCAAAGTAAAAAGTTTGGAGGGCTTGCTGCTGCAACGGGAAGCTGTCGGCCCCTGTCGCTTGTGGCTGGCTCTGGAAAAGTCGAAGTATATGCGAATTATTCTCATTCGCAACATTTGGATGCAAAATAATCCAGGGAGCAGCGCGGCCAGTGCGTCTCGGCCTCCGCCAGTCACCGCTAGGTCACGGCGGTCGAAGAGGATGGAAGGCCGATCCGGCGCGCGACGCCTATTCGATAAATAGCCAATAACTATCGAACAATGGTGTTTTTAATAGTTATACTATCGTTTCGCAAGCATTTTTAACCAGCCTATAGGAAGCTATCCAGATGTCCCTGATCAATACCCAAGTCCAGCCCTTCAAAACCCAAGCCTTTCTCAATGGCAAGTTCATCGACGTTTCAGACGAATCGCTGAAGGGCAAATGGTCGGTCCTGATCTTCATGCCGGCTGCATTCACGTTCAATTGCCCCACGGAAGTGGAAGATGCGGCCGACAACTACGCCGAATTCCAGAAGGCCGGCGCCGAGGTCTACATCGTGACCACCGACACCCATTTCTCGCACAAGGTCTGGCACGAAACCTCCCCCGCAGTCGGCAAGGCCAAGTTCCCGCTGGTGGGCGACCCGACCCACACGCTGACCAAAGCCTTTGACGTGTTCATCCCTGAAGAAGGCCTGGCACTGCGCGGCACCTTCGTGATCAACCCCGAAGGCGTCATCAAGACCGCTGAAGTGCACTCCAACGAGATCGCACGTGACGTGAAAGAAACCCTGCGCAAGCTGAAGGCAGCCCAGTACACCGCAGCACACCCCGGCCAGGTCTGCCCTGCCAAGTGGAACGAAGGCGCCAAGACAATCGCCCCGTCCATCGACCTGGTTGGCAAGATCTAAGCGCCCTGCCGCCTTCCCGACAAAGGCCCGGGGGCCCGGCACATGTGTGCCGTCCCGGGCTTTTTTGTTCCCTTTTGATCCCGTTTTGCCATTGAAAGTGAGTTCCCCATGCTCGACGACGCCACCAAAGCCCAACTGAAAAGTTACCTCGAACGCGCCACGCAGCCGATTGAAATCGTTGCCTCGCTCGACGACAGCGAAGGCTCCGGCGAAATGCTGTCGCTGCTAAAGGACGTTGCCGAGGCGTCGCCGCTGGTCAAGCTGACCGAAAGCCGCGACGACAAGCACCGCAAGCCCTCGTTCTCCATCAATCGCCCGAGCGAAAACCACGGCCCGCGTTTTGCCGGCCTGCCCATGGGCCATGAATTCACCTCGCTGATCCTCGCGCTGCTGCAAATCGGCGGTTACCCGCCAAAGGTCGAGCAAGCCGTGCTGGACCAGATCCGCGCGCTCGACGGCGATTTCGAGTTCGAAATCTATGTCTCGCTGACCTGCCACAACTGCCCCGACGTGGTCCAGGCGCTGAACCTGATGGCGGTGCAAAACCCGCGCATCCGCGCCACCATGATTGAAGGCGGCATGTTCCAGGAAGAAGTCAAGGAACGCCAGATCATGGCCGTGCCCACTGTGTTCCTGAACGGCACCGAGTTCGGCCAGGGCCGCATGAGCCTGGAAGAAATCCTCGCCAAGATAGACACCAGCGGTGTCGAACGCGAAGCAAAAAAGATTGACGGCAAGGACGCTTTCGACGTGCTGATCGTCGGCGGCGGCCCGGCCGGCGCCGCGGCGGCGGTGTATGCCGCACGCAAGGGCATACGCACTGGTGTCGCATCCGAGCGTTTCGGCGGCCAGGTGCTGGACACCATGGGCATCGAGAACTTCATTTCCATCAAGGAAACCGAAGGGCCCAAATTCGCCCACGCGCTGGAAGAACACGTGCGCAACTACGACGTGGACATCATGAACCTGCAGCGCGCCAAGGCCTTGATCCCGAACAGCGGGCCGGATAAAAACCTGATCGAAGTCCAGCTCGAAAGCGGCGCTTCGCTCAAGAGTAAATCCATCGTGATCTCAACCGGCGCGCGCTGGCGCAACATCAACGTGCCCGGCGAGCACGAGTTCAAGAACAAGGGCGTGGCTTATTGCCCGCACTGTGATGGACCGCTGTTCAAGGGCAAGCGCGTGGCGGTCATTGGCGGCGGCAACTCGGGTGTCGAGGCGGCCATCGACCTGGCCGGCATCGTCGGCCACGTGACGCTGATCGAATACGACACCGCGCTGCGCGCCGACGCCGTGCTGCAGCGCAAGCTGAACAGCCTGCAGAACGTGACGGTGATCACCAACGCGCAGACCACCGAAATCACCGGTGACCAGAAGGTCAATGGCCTGGTCTACAAGGATCGCGCCGGTGGTGAGCTGAAAACCGTGGCACTCGAAGGGGTGTTCATCCAGATCGGCCTGGTGCCCAACACCGACTGGCTCAAGGGAACGGTCGAATTGTCAAAGCACGGCGAAATCATCGTCGACGTCAAGGGCCAGACCTCCGTGCCTGGCGTGTTCGCGGCCGGCGACGTGACGACGGTGCCCTTCAAGCAGATCATCATCGCGGCCGGTGAAGGCGCGAAGGCGGCCCTCAGCGCCTTCGACTACCTGATCCGCAGCCCTATCCCCGCGTGATGCGCTGAAGCTGAAAAAGCCGCCCCGACCGGGCGGCTTTTTTTCGCCCGAAAACCCGCTAGTCCGACCCAAAACCGCAGCGCCGGGAAGGGTCTTCAAATGAGAATTGCTCTCATCGGATGGTATAGTTCGCAGCGTCCTTTTCCGCTAGCCAAAACACTCCTGAAGCAGCTTTTGCTGCGAGTTGTAGCAAGCCAATAACCGCCCGCGAGGCCCCTGGATTTTCGCCACCCACGGTGGCGCATCGGGCCGCCGTGAGCACGCCAGTTTCCTGGCGATCCTCCCCGGAGTTTTGACCTTGCCCACCTCGCCCCTGCCGTGCGCCGGACGCGCCATACACCGCCTGGCCCCGCTCAGCGCCCTCTCCCTGGCCGCCGCGCTTCAAGGCGCTTACGCCCAGACCCCTGCCCCTTCCGCAACCACCTTGCGCGAAGTGCGGGTCAGCGCGGACCAGGAAAAAGAAACGGCCACCGGCCCGGTGATCGGCTACCGCGCCAAAAGAGCCTCCACCGCCACCAAGACCGACACGCTGCTGTCCGAAACGCCGCAGGCCGTCACCGTCGTCACCAGCCAGCAGATCACCGACCAGGGCGCCGCCAATCTGCAGGATGCCCTGGGCTATGCCGCCGGAGTGCGCTCCGACGCTTATGGGCTGGACTCACGGACCGATTCGGTGCGGGTGCGCGGCGCCAACCCCGACAACTACCTGGACGGCCTGCGCGAGGCCTACGGCTACTACACCAGCCGCACCCGCGCCGCCCCCTACACGCTGGAGCGCCTCGAAGTGCTGCGCGGCCCCTCGGGCATGCTGTTCGGCGCGGGCACGGCCGCCGGGGTGATCAACATGGTCAGCAAACGGCCGCAGGCCGAGGCCCAGCGCGAAGTGGGCGTGCAATACGGCAGCCATGGCCGCAAGCAGTTCCAGGTCGACCTGACCGGCCCGCTGACGCAGGACGGCGAATGGTTGTACCGGCTGGTCGCGCTCAAGCGCTCATCGGACACCCAGGTGGACTATGTGCCGGACGACCGCAGCCTGGTCGCGCCTTCGCTGACCTGGCGGCCCAGCGCCGCCACCTCGCTGACCTTGCAGGCGCTGTGGCAAAAAGACAAAAGCGGCTCGACCTCGCAATTCTTTCCGTGGGAGGGCACGCTGCTGCCCAACCCCAACGGCCGCCTGCCCACGAACCGTTTCATCGGCGAGCCCGGCGACTACTACAACTCAGAACGCAAGACCCTGGGCTGGCTGTTCGAGCACAAGTTCAACGACAGCTGGACGGTGCGCCAGAACTTCCGCGTCTCGACCAACGAGAACGACAACCGTTACCACTATGGCGACTTCTTCACCAGCCCGGGCAGCTGGGGCTCCGACCCGGTTGCCAAGCGGCGACTGGGCCGCATCAACGACAGCTCGCTGACGCGCAACCGCATCACTGCGCTGGACAACCATGCCGAAGGCCATTTCAGCACCGGCGCGCTGCAGCACACGCTGCTGTTCGGTGCGGACTTCGCGCGCCACCGCGAGAACGTCTGGTCGGGCGCGACCGTCAGCGAGATAGACGCCTATGCGCCGGTCTACGGCAACCTGCTGGTGCCGGATCGCACCGCGCTGCCGCGCACCACGCAGCGCCAGACCGGCCTGTATGTGCAGGACCAGATGAAGTGGGACCACTGGATCGTCACGGCGGGCCTGCGCCATGACAAGGCTGTCGCGGGCGCCGAAGGCAGCCCCGAGGAGGAAAGCACGGCCACGACCAAACGCCTGGGCCTGATGTACGCCTTCCCCTCGGGCTGGTCGCCGTATGTGAGCTACAGCGAATCCTTCACGCCGCAGGCCGCCATCAAGGGCCGGCTGTTCAAGCCCTTGCGCGGCGAGCAGTGGGAACTGGGCCTGAAATATGAGCCGGCGGGCCGGGCGCTGGCCTACAGCGCCGCGTTTTATGACCTGCGCGAAAAAAACCAGATCGCCTCGCCGCTGCCCGACGTCTACACCCAGGTCGGCGCCACGCGCACTAGGGGGCTGGAGCTCGAAGTCAAGGGCCCCGTCACGCCCAACCTGGAGCTGGTCGCGCACTACAACTACACCGAGCTGGACAAGCAGCTCGAAGGCCTGCCCAAACACCAGGCCAGTGTTTGGGCCAAGTACCGATTTTCCATCGCCGGCCTCAACGGTTTCTCAGCCGGCGCCGGGGTGCGCTGGATGGGCGCCTTCAATGACCAGCAGGGCGGCGGCAACGGCCCGCAGATTCCCAGTGCCGCGCTGCTGGWCCTGATGTTTGCCTATGACACCGCGAACTGGCGCTACGCCGTCAACATCAACAACGCGACCGACAAGACCTACTTCAGCACCTGCCTGGCGCGCGGCGACTGCTGGTATGGCGCGCGGCGCAACGTGGTGGCCAGCGCCACCTACCGCTTCTAGGCCCCTCAAGGAGAACCACGATGAACAGCCGCAAAATCAAAACCTGGACCTGGATCCATAAATGGAGCAGCCTGGTCTGCACTGTGTTCATGCTGCTGCTGTGCCTGACCGGCTTGCCGCTGATTTTTCACCATGAGATCGGCCACCTGCTGGGCACGGAAGTGGGAGCGCCAGACCTGCCCAAGGGCACGCCGCGCGCCAGCCTCGACAACGTGATGCAGGTGGCGCAGGCACTGCACCCCGGCAAAGTGCCCATGTTCGCCTCGCACGAGATCGACGACGACCGCTTCTGGTACGTCACGCTGGGCGACACGCCGACCTCCGAGGTCGGAAACAAGACCGTGGCCGTCGATGCGCGCACCGCGGCGGTGCTGGCCCAGCCCAAGTTCGACGAAGGCTTTATGTACATCATGTTCAAGCTGCACGTGGACCTGTTCGCCGGGCTGGCCGGCAAGCTCTTCCTCGGATTCATGGGCCTGTTGCTGCTGGTGGCGATTGTCTCGGGCGCGGTGCTGTACGCGCCCTTCATGCGCAAGCTGGAATTCGGCGCCGTGCGGCAAAGCCGGCCGCGCGCCAAGTGGCTGGACCTGCACAACCTGCTAGGCGTCGTGACGCTGGTATGGGCCTTCACCGTGGGCGCAACCGGCATGATCAACACCTGGGCCGACCTGCTGATCAAGTACTGGCAGTACGATCAGCTCAGTGCGCTGCTGGCGCCCTACCAGGGACAGAAACCACCGGCGCGCCTGGCCTCGGTGCAGCAGGCGGCATCGTCGGCCACCGCGCTCGCGCCCGACATGAAGATGGCCTTCATCGCTTTCCCGGGCACGACCTTTTCCAGCCCGCACCATTACACGGTGTTCCTGCGCGGCAACGAGCCTTTCAACTCGCGGCTGCTCAAGCCTGTGCTGGTGGATGCGGGCACCAATGCGCTCACCGCCAGCCCGCCGCTACCCTGGTACCTCACGGCGCTGCTGGTGTCGCAGCCGCTGCATTTCGGCGACTACGGCGGCATGCCCATGCAGGTCCTCTGGGCGCTGCTGGACGTCGCCACCATCATCGTGCTGGGTAGCGGCCTCTATCTCTGGGTCAAGCGCCGCAATCCGGCCGCGGCTGCGAAGCCTGCTACGTCCGTGGCCGCGCGGGAATCGCATGTTCTTTCCCACAAGGCGCCAGGCGGTGCGGCATGAGCGCGCCACAAACGCCCTTCTGGCGCATGTGGGGCTGGCCCCTGGTGCTGGGGCTTCTCAGTGCCAGCGGGCTGCTGACGGCATTGGTGTCCGACGGCTGGGGTGACTGGTGGGCCTGGCTCGGCCTGGGCTTACCCGTGGCCGTGATGGCCTGGTTCGCATGGGTGCCGCGCAAGCCGGCCAAGCATTGAGTGAAACGGGGCGAAACCTTGGGGCCGACATGGCGGCCAGGTGGACGCACACCATCGCTTCGCGCAGGCGATAAAATACAGCGCTGCTCACGCACGATCTGAAGGCCTGGACTGAAGGAGTGCGCGGCGGCCTCCGCCCTCTTGCATTGTTCAAATTACTTTTCCTTCTTTCCTTCTTCTTTTTTTCACATGAGCGCCTTTAACACCGAACGCATTATTTCCGTCCACCACTGGACCGATACGCTCTTCAGCTTCACCGCCACGCGCGACCCGGGCTTTCGTTTCGTCAATGGCCAGTTCACCATGATCGGCCTGCCGGTGGACGGCAAACCGCTGATGCGCGCCTATAGCGTAGCCAGCGCCAACCATGAGGACCAGCTGGAGTTTTTCAGCATCAAGGTAGCCAACGGCCCGCTGACCTCGCGGCTGCAGCACCTGCAGCCCGGCGACGACATCCTGGTGGGCCGCAAACCCACCGGCACGCTGCTGCTGCAAAATCTGCTGCCCGGCAAGACCCTGTGGCTGCTGGCCACTGGCACGGGCCTCGCCCCCTTCCTCTCGCTGATCAAGGACCCCGACACCTATGAGCGCTTTGAGCGAGTGGTGCTGGTGCACGGCTGCCGCACCAGCGCCGAGCTGGCCTACCGCGGCTTGATCGAGCACGAGTTGCACGAGCATGAGTTCCTGGGCGAACTGGTGCGCGGGCGGCTGCTTTATTACCCGACCGTGACACGTGAGCGCTTTCGCAACGAAGGACGCATCACCGAGCTCATGCAGTCGGGCAAGCTCTACAGCGACCTCAGCCTGCCGGCGCTCTCGGCGGACAACGATCGCCTGATGCTGTGCGGCAGCCCCGACATGCTGCGCGACATCAAGGCCATGCTGGAAGCACAGGGCCTGGAAGAAGGCAATATGCAGCACGCTGGCCACTTCGTGGTGGAGCGCGCCTTCGCTGAGCGCTGAGCGCCGATTCGCTGCAATACGAACAGTTCTCACAATCAAACGCAAGCAGACCGCGAGAGCAGGGGAATGCTTGAGTTGTCGCCTGCGCCCAGTGACAATGAGAGATCCGCACAACAACGATAAGGAATTCCCATGAAAGGCGACGCAAAAGTCATCGCTCACCTGCAGGCGCAGCTCAAGAACGAACTGACGGCCATCAACCAGTACTTTTTGCACTACCGCATGTACAAGCACTGGGGCCTGGACAAGCTGGCCAAGAAGGAATACGAGGAATCCATCGGCGAAATGAAGCACGCCGACAAGCTGATGGACCGCATCTTCATGCTTGACGGCCTGCCCAACTTGCAGGACCTGGGCAAGCTGATGATCGGCGAGGACGTGCTGGAGGCCTTGAACTGCGACCTCAAAGCCGAAACCGGTGCACAGGCAACGATCAAGGACGGCATTGCCCACTGCGAAAGCGTTCGCGATTACGTCTCGCGCGACCTGCTCCAGGAAATCCTGGACGACACCGAAGAACACATCGACTTCCTGGAAACCCAGATCGAACTGGTCGCCAAGGTCGGCGTGCAGAACTACCTGCAAAGCCAGATGGGTGAAGTCAGCTAGTCACGCGGCAACCGGGCAAACGCCCGTCGCGCGCAAAAATGGGGCCAGCGGGCCCCATTGTCGTTTTCAGAGATCTCCGAGTGGCAGCCTTCCGGTTTGCGTTGCAGCGCAGTCCCCATCTTTCTCCAAGCCCGTGCGGCCTTAAAACACCCCGCGCATTCGTTTTTGGCATTTCCGCCACAAAAAGCCGCCCTTCCCGCACGCGTTCTTCATCGTTTCGAAACAAGATATTACGAATCATTATCATTTGATATACACTTCGAGCGAACTTTTCGCGCCAGCCAACTCGTCTCGCCAACCGGTGATTTCGAGCCAGCCAAGCATTTTTTCCTGAACCCGGTCCGCCTGCCGAATGGCTGGCTGGACCCTGCTTGGAGGCCATCTTGGCACACCCGTCCGCTCGCGCCGCAYGACCTGCGCGCAACAAAAAAAACCGCAATGCCGGTACTAACAACAACGTCTCCCCTCTCGCTGCACCAGCGTCCGACAAAGCCCTGTTGCCGCTGGGCGCGCTGATGCTGGCGGTTTCGGTGTCCGGATGGGCGCAAAGCGTCACGCCTGCTCCCGCCGCCGCAGGCACCACCTCCTCCACGCCGGCCGAAGGCAAAAGCCTGGCCCCCGTCACCGTCACGGGTACCCGCGACCGCGCGAACCAGACCTACCAGAGCGGCGTCACCAGCGTCGGCAAGATGCCCGTGCCCGCCAAAGACATCCCACAGTCGCTGACGGTGGTCAACGAAAAGCTGATTCACGACCAGGGCAAGGACAGCTTCAAGAGCGCGCTCGAAAACGTCATCGGCATCACCTTTGAAGCCGGTGAAGGCGGCCGGGTTGGCGACAACGTCCGCTTGCGCGGCTTCAGCGCCGCCGGCGACATGTATTCCGACGGTATGCGCGACATCGCCCAGTACAACCGCGACCTGTTCAACGTCGAGCGCGTGGAAGTGCTGCGCGGCGCGGCGTCCATGCTGTTCGGCCGCGGTTCCACCGGCGGCATCATCAACCAGGTCAGCAAACAGGCACGCCTGATCACCGAACACGAGGTGAACGCCACCGTCGGCACCAAGGGCTACCAGCGCTACCAGGGCGACTTCAACTTCAAGCTCGGTGATGACGCGGCCTTGCGGATCAACGCCATGGCCACCGACAGCGACGGCCGCGGCGACAACGCCAGCGCCTCCACCCACCGCCGCGGCCTGGCGCTGGACTACCGCTTCGGCATCGGCACGGCCAACGAATTTGAGGTCAGCTACTACCACCTGCATTACAACGACAAGCCCGACTGGGGCTTTGCGTGGTTCAACAGCCGCCCCGCACCCCTGACCGAAAAATTCTGGTACGGCCTGAACACCGACTTCCAGAACGACAAGGCCGACGCCGTCACCTTGAGCCACACCCACCGCTGGGCCGACGGCAGCAGCCTGAAGACCACTGTGCGTGATGGCTACTACTCGCGCACGCTGCGCGCCACACAGGCCAGCTTCGCCGCCGGCACCACGCTGGCCAACCTGAACGCCAATACCCTGGTCAGCCGCGGCAACACCAGCGCCGGCAATGCCAAGGCGGGCAACGAGCACCACACCTTCCTGCAAACCGACTACCTCACCACCACCCAGTGGTTCGGCCGCAAGAACAGCCTGCTGATCGGCGCCGAGTACGCGGTCGAAAATTCAGATCGCCTCAGCTACCCTCTCCTGACGGGTGCCAAACCGGGCACCACGGTGGGCAACCCGATCAGCACCGGCATCGGCGGCAACTACACGCAGCGCCTGGAAACGTCGTTCAAGGCCACCACGCTGGGCCTGTACATGCAGGACACGATTGACCTCACGCCTTACTGGAAGCTGGTCGCCGGCCTGCGCGTCGACAACTTCAAGGCCGACTACGATCGTCCCACCGGTGCGCCCCCCAACAATGGAAGGCTCTCCAGGTCCGACAGCCTGTTGAGCAAACGCCTGGGCGTGATGTACCAGCCGACCGACGAGGTCAGCTACTACGCCGCCTATGGCACGTCGTTCAACACTTCGGGCGACCTGTACCAGTTCGACCCGAACTCGGCCAATACGGCGCCTGAAAGCAGCCGCAACATGGAAATCGGCGCCAAGTGGGAACTCTACGGCGGCGACCTTTCGCTGCGCGCAGCACTGGCCCGCACCGAGAAGTACAACGAGCGCAACACCGACATCGATACCAACACCAACTCCTATCTGTTGTCCGGCAAGCGCCACACCGACGCACTCGAATTCGAGGTCGCCGGCCGCATCACGCCGCAATGGGATGTCTTTGCCGGCATCGGCTTCCTGAAGGCCAGGATCGACCAATCGGGTTCCAACGCAGCGGGCCAGGCCGAAGTCGGGCAGAACCCGGGCCTGAGCCCGAGCCGCCAAGCCACCCTGTTCACCACCTACCGCATCGGCGACAAGTGGCGCATCGGCGGCGGCTTCACCGGCGTCAGCACCAACAAGCCGGCCAACAGTGTCACCAGCACCAACCGCGCGCCGGGCTATGTGAAGGCCGATGCACTGCTGGAATATCGCATCAACGAAGGCAACACCGTCAAGCTCAACATCGACAACGTGTTTAACAAGGTGTACTACAACACGCTGTACCGCGGCTTTGTGGCGCCCGGCGACGCACGCAGCGTGCGCGTGACGCTGACCAGCAAATTCTGATTTCAAAAAGAACTTTTTCCAAGGTTTCAGGCACCTGGGGGATACTCCGGGTGCCTTTTTTCATTTCAGCGCTCTTTCCGGAGATTCCTCCATGCTGCTCCGCATTCACCAAGCCCTCCAGCCAGCCGAACTCGCGCAGGTCCGCCAGCTGATCCTGGGCACCGACTGGGCCGACGGCCGCATCACCGCCGGCAGCCAGAGCGGCACTGTCAAAAACAACCTGCAGCTGCCGGAAGACCTGCCGGCAGCCCAGCAAGCCCGCCACATCGTGTCGGTAGCGCTGGCCCGCAACCCCATGTTCGTCACCGGCGCGCTGCCAAAGTCGGTTTACCCGCCGCTTTTCAACCGCTATGGCGGCGACGCCAACAATTTCGGCAACCACATCGACAATGCCGTGCGCACGCATGCCGCCACCGCGCGCCACGTGCGCACCGACATCTCCTGCACGCTGTTCCTGAGCGATCCCACCAGCTACGACGGCGGCGAATTGGTGGTCCAGGACACCTACGGCGAACAACGCATCAAGTTCGAGGCTGGCGACCTCGTGATGTATCCAGGCACCTCCGTGCATCGCGTGGAGCCGGTCACGCGCGGTGAACGGCTGGCCTGCTTTTTCTGGATCGAGAGCATGGTCCGCTCCGATGCCCAGCGCCGCCTTCTCTACGAAATGGACATGGCCATCACCTCGCTACGCCAGAAAGACCTGGAACGCGCGGCCCAAGGCGTCCCCGAGAGCCCGGAAGTGGTGCGGCTGACCGGCTGTTATCACAACCTGCTGCGCATGTGGGCTGAGGTTTAGCGCTCTTTCCGAGTATCCCCTGCCCCCAAGGGGTGTTGCCTCAGAAGACTACTAAATTCATAGCACTATAAGCATGCCCGACAAGGGAAGCAGGCCTGTTTCAAGCTAAAAAGTCGACGGCTGGCGGAGGCTTGGCGGCAGGTCGGCGCGGAAATAAACTTTCCTCGATTGCAAATGCGATAGATTCGCATTTATAATCGGCGTACCGATTGAATCAATCCCCAGCCAAGCCCATCCATGATTGTTTGCGTCTGCCGCCGAATCTCCGACCGCGAAATTGCCCGTCATGCCCGCGCGGGCCTGGGCTTTGACGAGATCCAGTTCGAACTCGGCGTGGCCACCCAGTGCGGCCAATGCGAAGGCTGCGCCCGTGACGTGGTGGCGCAGTGCAGCACCAGCTGTCCGACCGCCAACATCAAGCTCGCCACCCATACACAGGAAGGCAGCCCATGGCACATCTTGCAACACTCAGCTCAAGCCTGATTGCGGCGCTTCCCGCCAGCCTGATCCTGGTGATAGTTTCCACGTGGTGGATCTTCCGCCGCTGATTCTGCTCAAACACTGATTGAACTGGGCCCGCGGCACGCACGCGGCCATTTTCCCCACCCATTCCCGATGACCGCCACCGCCTTCTCCACCGCCCCGCGCCCGCCCGCGCCGCGCCAGCCCCTGAGCCGAAATGCCGTGATCGCCCTGGTGGTGGTCGGCCTGCATATAGGCTTCATCTGGGCACTGCAAAGCGGCCTGCTGATGCGCGCCGCCGAAATCGTGGTGCCTGCGGAAATCCTGACGCAATTCATCGATCCGCCCGCCCCCAAGGTAGAGCCCGTACCGCCCACCCCGCCTACACCGACCGTGCAGAAAAAGGCCGTGGCCAAGGCACCCGTAAAACCGGCGCCCCAACCCCTGGCCATCCAGGACCCCACACCTTCGCCGAATGCCCCGACGGGCGTGGTCACACCGCCGCTTCCGCCAGCGCCCGTGGCCGTGGCCCCAGTCGCGCCGCCCGCGCCTCCCGCCGTACAGCTGCCCTCCAGCGACGCCGACTATCTGCAGAACCCGAAGCCGCCTTATCCCCCCATCAGCAGACGCCTGGGCGAACAGGGCAAGGTGCTCTTGCGCGTGCTCATCGGCGTGGACGGCCAGCCAAAGAAAGCTGAAATTCGCAAGTCAAGCGGATTTGACCGGCTCGACCAGGCAGCCATGACCGCCGCCATGCGCTGGCGTTATGTGCCAGGCAAGCGGGGCGGCGTAGCCGAAGAGATGTGGTCAGAAGTGCCCATCAATTTCGTTCTAGAGTAATTTTTCTGAAAACCGTGGAGTATTGATTCATGAATTCCCAATTCGGCCTTGCCAACGTCTGGAGCCAGGGCGATATCGTCACCAAATCCGTGGCTTTGTTGCTGCTGGCGATGTCGCTGGCCTCGTGGATGGTCATCATCATCAAATCATTGGACCTCATCAAATACAAGCGCATCGCGCGCGCAGCCGAAGACTTCTGGCACAGCGAGGATTTCGCGGCCGGCCTGACCAAGCTGGGCGGTGACCCCACCAACCCGTTTCGCCAGTTGGCCCTGGAAGGCCGTGAAGCCACACTGCACCACCGCAATACCAAAGCGCACCTGCATGACGCTTTGGACGTAAGCGACTGGGTCACGCGCACGCTGCGCAACGCCATCGACGAATTCACCGCCAAGCTGCAATCCGGCCTGGCCATCCTGGCCTCGGTCGGCTCGACCGCCCCCTTCGTCGGCCTGTTCGGCACCGTGTGGGGCATCTACCATGCGCTGCTGTCCATAGGCGCGGCCGGCCAGGCGACCATCGACAAGGTGGCCGGCCCCATCGGCGAGTCGCTGATCATGACGGCCCTGGGCCTGGCCGTGGCGATTCCTGCGGTGCTGGGCTACAACGCGCTGGTGCGCGGCAACAAGGGCGTGCTGCAAAAGCTCAGCCGTTTCGCGCACGACCTGCATGCCTACTTCGTGACCGGCGCCCGCGTGAGCGCCGGCGGCCAGGCCAATGTCGTTCCGATGAAAAAGGCCTGAGCGCCTCCCACACCCTACCCGGTCTCGCCGCCAAAAGCAGCCAGGCCCCCTATTCAGTGACCGAGAAGCACCATGGCCTTTGGAACCCAAGACGACAGCGATGACGTGATGAACGAGATCAACATGACGCCCATGGTGGACATCATGCTGGTGCTGCTCATCATCTTTATCATCACGGTCCCCGTGATGAAGCACTCCGTCAACATCGACCTGCCGCGCGCCTCCAACGAAGCGCAGAACATCAAGCCGGAGACGGTTCGCCTCAGCGTGGACGCCGAAGGCAGCTATTTCCTCAACGAAACCAAAATCACCGATGAAGAGCTGGGCACCCAGCTCAAGACCGCGGCGGCCCAGAACCCGCAGCCCGAACTGCACATCCGCGGCGACAAGTCGGTGCGTTACGAACGCGTGGCGCAGGCAATGGCGGCCGCGCAGCAAGCCGGCCTGCGCAAGATCGGCTTTATCACCGAGCCAAAAAACTGATCCAGTGAATCAAGGCCTGCCAGAAGAACCACTGGACAGGTCTTTTTCATTGACATAAAAAAACACTTCGCAGCCCAAATTCGCTTGACTTTCAAATGAGAATGGTTATCATTAACTCAACGAAACCCAAACAGGTTTAAACCATGTCTATCGCACTGCCCCCCTCCAACACCTTGAGCCTTCCTGCTCGCGCCCCCGTGCACACAGAGACCGCTTCAGGCAGCCAGGGCGGCTCCGCGGCCACGGTCAACAGCACGGAAATCCTGCGCGGACAAAAGGCCGTCGAGATCAACCACAACGGGTCAACTTACCGCCTGCAGGCCACGCGCCTGGGAAAATTGATCCTGACCAAATAAGCTCGCGCACCATAGCGACGGCACATTTCTTTTCATCGAGAGTTTCATCGTGGGGCGATCCGGGGCTATCAAGCTCCCAAGGTCGTTTTTAGCCAGCCACCGACTCCCCGGAGTTGTTTAGCCAGGCTTTTTTTCCTGATGCTTTCCCTGCTCCCGCCAACAAAAAAGCCGACCCCTGGTCGGCTTTTTCATGCTCCTGGCAGCAGGATCTAGAGGCCGATAGCGGCCATGCCCGCACGGGCAATCTGCGCATCTTCACTCGATTTCACACCACTCACACCCACGGCGCCAATGCATTGCCCATCCTTGATGATGGGCACGCCGCCCTCCAGCATGCCCTGGAGATACGGCGCCGACAGAAAGGACATGCGCCCGCCGTTGATGACATCTTCATAGATCTTGCTATCGCGGCGGCCCATGGCGGCGGTATTGGCCTTGGAAGGTGCGAGGTGCGAGGAGATAGGCGGCGCGCCGTCCAGGCGCTGCAGGTGCAGCAGGTGGCCGCCGTCGTCGACGATGGCAATGGTCACGGCCCAGTTGTTCTTGAGGGCTTCCGCCTCGGCGGCGGCGGCGATGGTTTTGACGTCGGCGAATTCAAGCACTGCTTTTGATTTCATGGTCTTCAGGATTTCCGGGTTTATTGGCAAAGATACCGAGCATACGCAAATTCGAGGGCGTCTTTCACGCCCATTGCCGCCAAATTAGCTTATAGAACCCTTACAAAAAGTAGGGGGTGAGGGCTGGAAAAACCGCAATGCACCCTAAAATAATCTTGCCCGCATTTGCTGGCGCCCTGGAGACGACTCTCATGACTGACAATGTTCAAACCCTCGACTATGGCGTTGCCACAAGCGTCGAGCAACGCAACAAGGTCCTGCGCAACACTTACTGGTTGCTGGCCCTGAGCCTGTTGCCCACCGTGCTGGGCGCCTGGCTGGGCGTGGCGACCGGCATCACTCGCTCGCTATCCGGCGGGTTGGGCCTGATCGTGTTCCTGGGCGGCGCATTCGGCTTTATCTTCGCCATTGAGAAGACCAAAAACTCGGCCGCCGGCGTGCCTGTGCTGCTGGGCTTTACCTTCTTCATGGGCCTGATGCTCTCGCGCATGATTGCCATGGTGCTGGGCTTCAGCAACGGCGCATCGCTGGTCATGACGGCCTTTGCCGGCACGGCAGGCGTGATGTTCGTGATGGCCAGCCTGGCCACCGTCATCAAGCGCGACCTGAGCGGCATGAGCAAATGGCTGTTTGCCGGCGCCCTGGTCATCATGGTGGCGGCCGTCATCAACGTGTTTGTCGGTTCGACCATGATGATGGCGGTGATCAGCACCCTGGCCATAGCCGTGTTCAGCGCCTACCTGCTGTATGACCTGAAACAGGTGATCGACGGCGGCGAAACCAACTACATCAGCGCCACCCTGGCCATTTACCTGGACCTGTTCAACATCTTCCAGAGCCTGCTGGCCCTGCTGGGGATCTTCGGCGGCGAGAGGGACTGAGCGTCCCCGCCACTCGCAAAAAAGGAGCCCTCGGGCTCCTTTTTTTATGCCCGCTCGAATACCGCGATGGACTCCACATGCGCCGTGTGCGGAAACATGTTGACCACGCCCGCCGCGGTGCAGCGCCAGGCACCGCTTTCCACCAGCACGCCCGCGTCCCGCGCCAGGGTGGCCGGATTGCAACTCACGTAGACGATGCGCCGGGGCGGTGTCCAGCCGTTCAGGGCCAGGCTTTGCTGGTGCTCGCCGTCGTCGCAGGGAACGCCGCTCACGATCTGTTGTTGCAGGGCCGCAAGCGATTTGAACAACTCAAACGCACCTTCGCGCGGCGGGTCCACCAGCCATTTGTCGGCGGCGCCGTCCTTGACCAGCATGGCCGGCGTCATTTCAAACAGGTTGCGCGCCACAAACCGGGTCGGGGCCAATGCCCGGCGAGCGAGTGATGCGCTCCTGTTTCTCTCAAAATTCTCGCGGGAACGGGCTACCAACACTTCACTGCCCTCGATGCCGAGCACTTCCCGGGCGCGTGTCGCCAGCGGCAGCGTGAAATTGCCCAGCCCGCAAAACCAGTCGATCACCCGTTCATCCGGCTGCACGGCCAGCAGGCGCAAGGCGCGCGAAACCAGCACCTGGTTGATCTGCGGGTTGACCTGGGTGAAATCGGTCGGCTTGAAGGGCATGGTGATACCGAACTCGGGCAGGCCGTAGCTCAGTTCTTCGGCGGCATCGTCAAGCAGTTTCACCGTTTCCAGCCCGCCCGGCTGCAGCCACCATTGCAGGCCCGGGTGGGCCGCGGCAAAGGCGCGCAGGCGTGCCAGGTCGCCCTCGCTGAGCGCTTCCATGTGGCGCAGCACCATGGCCGTCACATCGTCGCCGCAGGCCAGTTCGATCTGCGGCAGGGTCTCTTTCGCGTCCATGGCGCCGATCAACTCGCGCAACGGCACCAGCATGTCGCTGACGTGGCGGGGCAGCACATGGCATTCGCTCATGTCGGCCACATAGCTGCTTTTGCGCTCATGAAAGCCCACCAGCACGGTGCCCTTTTTGCGTACATAGCGCACCGACAGCCGCGCGCGGTAGCGATAGCCCCAGGCCGGCCCCTCGATGGGCCGCAGCAGGCCGTCCGCCTTAAGCTTGCCGATGTGCCGGAGGTTGTCTTCCAGCACGCGCTGCTTCACGGCCACCTGCGCGCCCACATGCAGGTGCTGCATCTTGCAGCCGCCGCAGGCGCCGGTGTGCATGCCGAAATGCGGGCAGGCCGGGCGCACGCGCTGGGACGATTCGCGGTGGATCGCCATCACCACGGCCTTTTCAAAGCTGCTTTTCTTGCGGTAAACATTGGCCGTCACTTGCTCGAAAGGCAACGCGCCCTCGATGAACACTACTTTGCCGTCGGGCCTGTGGGCAATGCCTTGAGCCTCGATGTCAAGCGATTCGACCTCGAGCACGTCCGGCGGGTAGTCCGCGGCGGCGGCTGGCTTCGATGTGGGGCTTTCTTCTGTCATAGGCCAATTGTCTCAGGCTGCGGTACCATTTTCTGGGCACCCGCAAAGGAATGACGATGGAACTTCGCATCTGCATCGACGTTGACGACATGGAGCGCGCCGTCGCGTTCTATACGCAAGGGCTGGGGCTGCGCGTGGGCCGCCGCTTCAAGAGCGACTTCGTGGAAATCCTGGGCGCCGGCAGCCCTATAGACTTGCTCTTCAACGCACCGGGCACGCGGCCCATCGCCGGTGGGCCCGGTAGCGAGACCACCCGCCACTACAGCCGCCACTGGACGCCCGTACATCTGGATTTCGTCGTGGAGGACATCGATGCCGCCGTGCTGCGGCTGCGGCAGCACGGCGCGGTGCTGGAAATGCCGGTGGCCGAGCGCGTCTGGGGACGCATCGCCGGGCTGGCCGATCCTTTCGGCCACGGCCTGGATCTGCTGGAATTCAAGGGCCGCGGCTACGACGAAATCCTTCAACCGCATTGAGGCAGCAAAACGGCGCGGCAAAGAAAAAGGAGCCGGGCGCTAGCCGGGCTCCTTTTGTCGTCGCTTTGGGCGTTTACTTGGCAGGCAGGTATTTGGCCGGGTCCACCGGTTTGCCCTGGCGGCGAATTTCAAAATGCAGCTTCACGCGATCCGCGTCGCTATTGCCCATTTCCGCGATCTTCTGGCCCTTCTTGACATTCTGGTCTTCCTTCACCAGCAGCGTCTGGTTGTGCGCATAAGCCGTGAGGAAGGTGTTGTTGTGCTTGAGGATGACCAGGTTGCCGTAGCCGCGCAAGCCTGCCCCCGCATACACCACACGCCCGTCGGCGGAGGCCACCACCGCATCGCCGGCTTTGCCGGAGATATCCAGGCCCTTGTTCTTGGCTTCGTCAAAGCCCGCCACCATGGCGCCTTGCGCGGGCCAGATCCAGGCGATGTCTTCCTCACCCGTCGCGGCCGGTGCCGGGCCGGCGCTGGCGGGCGCCGATGCGGGCTTCGCAGCGCTGGCGGCTTGCGCGGGCGCCGTGCTGGACGCTGGCGCCGAGCCCGGCGACACCGGACGAGTCACTACCAAGGGGTTTTCGCTGGTCGGCGGCACGACGCGCAGCACCTGCCCCACTTCGATGATGTTGGGGTTCTCAAGGTTGTTCCAGCGCACGATGTCGCGCCAGTTCTGGCCGTTCTCCAGGCCGATACGGATCATGGTGTCACCGGGCTTGACCGTGTAGTAGCCGGGTTTGCCGGCGTTTTCAAAGCCGGGCAGTTGCTTGACGTTGCCGGCGTCCACGGCGCCCGGAGCCGGCCGCGACCCGAAGGTCCCGCGGTCTTCCACTGGTGCATTGGTAGGGGATCGCGAGGCGCAGCCCGCCGCAACGAGCAGCACGGCGGCAAGCATGCAGGACAGAGCCAGCCTGCCGGGCCTGGAGCGGGTTGAAGGCAGGGCGACTGCCCTGTTCGACCGTACGGTTTGATTCATTGCTTCTTTCGTCTTCAATCTTGACTGACTTGCCTGGATCACAAAGCCCATGGGGACTTCCGGAGCCAGGCCTCTAGCTTGTTCCCGATTTTAAAGGCACAAAGTGGACGGCCTCCAGCAAGGTCTGCCTGATGCCCTGGGGGGTTTTGTCCACCACCACCAACGCTTGCGCGCCGCCGGCCGTCTGCATGGGCGCCACCAGCCGTCCGCCCACGGCCAGCTGGTCTATCCAGGCCGGAGGGATGGCTTCACCGCCCGCCGCGGCGATGATGGCCGCATAGGGCGCGCCCTTGGCGTAGCCCATCATGCCATCCCCAAAGAGCAGGTGCACATTGGGCAGCCGCAAAGTCCGCAGGTTCTCCCTGGCTTTCTCATGCAGGCCGCGCAGCCGCTCTATGCTGTAGACCTCGGTGGCCAGGTGGCTCAGCACGGCGGCCTGGTAGCCGCAGCCGGTGCCGATCTCCAGCACCCGGCCCAATTTCCCCGCATTGCCCTTCGCGCCGTGGCGCAACAGCTCGATCATGCGGGCCACCACATTGGGTTTGGAGATGGTCTGCCCCAGGCCTATCGGCAGGCTGGTGTCTTCGTAGGCCTGGTTGACCAGCGCGGAGTCGACAAAACGGTGGCGTTCCACCAGCCCCATGGCGGCTAGCACCTGAGGGTCGCTGACGCCCTGCGCCGCGAGCTTGGCGACCATGCGCGTGCGCACGGCTTGCGAGTCCAGTCCCACACCGCCTGGCCTCGTAGGGGCGGCAGGCGCGGTCTTCTTCAGGACATTGGGGACGCCCACCACAGGCCGAGCACTGGAAGCGGGTAATTTTGTCGCCGACGGAACACCCGCATCGGGCTTGAGGCGCACCGGGAAGGCCGGGCGTGGCGCCACGTCTGGCGTCTTCGGGGCCTTGGCCGAAGGATTAAAAGGCGGCTTGAGGCTGGGTTTCATGCGTCAGGCCTTCAGTGCGACCCGGTCAGCCTGGCGGCTGTCTGGGCCCAATACGGCAGGCGCTCGTGGTCGGTCAAATCCACCTGCAGCGGCGTGATGGACACAAACTTCTGGCTGGTGGCGTAAAAATCAGTGCCGTCGCCGGCTTCCTTCGCGGGCCCCGCGCCACCTATCCAGTACATGGTCTCGCCGCGCGGGCTGGTCTGCATGATGACGCGCTCGGCCGCATGGCGGCGCCCCAGGCGGGCCACTTTCACGCCGCGAATCTCGTCGTCAGGCAGGTTGGGAATATTCACGTTGAGCAGCCAGGGCGGCACGGTGGGCTCCGCACCCTCAGCCACGTTTTCCAGCGAAGGGATCAGCTGTTGCACCAGTTCGGCCGCGCGCCTGGCGGCGACGTCGATATGGGCCCAGCCTTTTTCGGTCTGCGAAAACGCGATGGACGGGATGCCGAACAGGTAGCCCTCCATGGCCGCACCCACCGTGCCGGAGTAAATCGTGTCGTCGCCCATATTGGCGCCATTGTTGATGCCTGACACCACCAGGTCGGGCCGGTAGCCCAACAAGCCGGTCAGTGCGATGTGGACACAGTCGGCCGGCGTGCCGTTGATGTAGCGAAAGCCATTGGCCGCCGTCTGCACGTACATCGGCGAGTGCAGGGTCAGCGCGTTGGATTTGGCGCTGTTGTTGTGCTCGGGCGCCACCACCTCGACATCCGCAACGGTTTTAAGCGCTTCGTAGAGGGCGATGATGCCGGAAGCCTGGTAACCGTCGTCGTTGCAGATGAGAATTTTCATGGAGTGATTTTACGGTCACGGCCGTGACAGCCCGGACGTATTTGGGACTGGCGAGGACGCTTGCTTTGCCTATGATGCAGTCAAGGTGCCGCCCTCCCCGTTTTCCGCCTCTCTGGCGTGTCGCCGCACTCCACCCTCACCTCACCGGAGACCTCCCATGCAAGCCTGGCTTTGTGAAAATCCCACCGGCGTAGACGCCCTGGCCTGGAAAGAACTGCCGACGCCGCAACCCAAGGCCGGCGAAGTCCTGATTGAAATCAAGGCTGCCAGCCTGAATTTTCCCGACCTGCTGATCGTGCAGAACAAATACCAGATCAAGCCGCCCCTGCCCTTTGTGCCGGGCTCCGAATATGCCGGTGTCGTCCAGGCCGTGGGGGAAGGCGTCAAGCACCTCCAGGTGGGGCAGAACGTCGCCTGCCTCTCGGGCACAGGCGGCTTCGGCACGCACACGATCGCGCCTGCAGCCCTGTGCATGCCGCTGCCGAAAGGCTTTTCTTATGTGGACGCCGCCGCGTTCATCATGATTTACGCCACGTCCTGGCATGCCCTGATGGACCGCGCGCAGCTGAAGGCAGGCGAGACCGTGCTAGTGCTAGGCGCCGCGGGCGGCGTGGGCACCGCCGCCATCCAGATCGCCAAGGCCGCCGGTGCCCGCGTGATCGCGGCCGCATCGACGGATGAGAAGTGCGCGCTCTGCACTTCCATCGACGCGGACGCCACCATCAACTACAGCACGAAAAACCTGCGCGATGAAATCAAGGCACTGACCGACGGTAAGGGGCCGGACGTGATCTACGACCCGGTGGGCGGCGACTTTGCCGAGCCAGCCTTCCGCTCCATCGCCTGGCGCGGCCGCTATTTGGTCGTTGGCTTCGCCTCGGGCCCCATCCCCGCCCTGCCGCTGAACCTGACGCTGCTCAAGGGCGCCTCCATCGTGGGCGTGTTCTGGGGTGACTTTGCCAGGCGCGAGCCCAAAGCCAATGCCGCCATGATGGCCGAGTTGGCAGGCTGGTACGCACAAGGCAAGATCAAGCCGGTGATAGACCGCACCATGCCCATGAGCGAACTCAAGGCCGCCTACGCCCACATGGGCTCGCGCGGCGTCAAGGGCAAGCTGGTCATGGTCAACTGACTTCCCCCGGTGCCTGCGGCGGCGCCGCAGGCACCGCGTCCCGCGCTAATTGTTGGTCACGTTCTTGACGCTGCACGCGGCCTTGATGATGCGCGCATTGGGGTCGTCGTCAGTGTCCTTGAAGATCATCGGACGTATGTCATCACCGGCATAAGTGGTGATCCGGAAAGGCTCGCCGCGAAAATCCGGCAAGGCATAAAAAGCCGCCTTCACATAACGGGCGATTTGCTGAGTGCAGTCGATCTGCACCTCAGTCGCCACTGAGCGGAACTGAAGGCCCTCGCCGGCGGGGGCCCATTGCGTCGCGCGGTTGATGCGTACCTGAATGCGCCGCTGGTCATCCTTGATGTCGATAGCGGCCACGTTGACTTGGACATAGTGACTCGCGGAATTGGCGGGATCGCCGGTAACGGTAAGCCAGGTATCCGCCGCATGCGCGGCTGCCGCCACCAGCACTGCTGCCAGGGACATGGCCGGCAGCCGGATGAGGGCCCATCCGGCCGAGGCGAGAAGACTCAATGTGGGAAACAAGGCATTCCTGTCGTGAAGGGCGGCGTCCCTAAAGGAATGTAAGGGGGCCTGGGTGGATGGCCGGCAAACAGCTTGAAACAGGTACCGGCATCTGTATCTTGCAGCACATCGATAGCGGGCACGTTTCGAATTGTGACCCCGGGGCGTTCACCGGAACGGATGGCCGGCGTGCCGCCAAAGAAAAAATCCCGCGTACCAAACGGCACGCGGGACTTCAGATACTGGGGTGGCTGATGGGGCTCGAACCCACGACAACAGGAATCACAATCTGGCGGTCAAAACCAATATACATGCGGGCTGCGGCGTGATTCTTGGGAATATTTTCGCTGATTTCATAGCGATTTGGTGCGGCTTCGCGGCTGTTCGTTC